>NZ_JBSSBR010000009.1:0-104832 GCF_054059035.1 Thermostichus sp. MS-CIW-36 | reverse complement strand
CGGGATACCGCCATTCTGTTTGGAAACAAACAGAATGCTATCGCTGCATAGTTGAACAGTGATGTTCAGCAGTGTTCAGCGTAAATGTATCAGATTCATGATGGCCCAATAAGGGATCCCCACAGCAATGCTATCGCTTCTGACCATTCCACCGTAGCCCCGTAGGTGTCCCCCGTGTGCCCTCCCAACTGGCGGTAGATCCAGTAGCCCACGGCCCAAGCCCCCAGGGCGGATCCCAGCGTCCAGAGCAGCAAAGGGGGCCAAGCCAAGATCCCAGCCCAGCCCAACCCCCCGGTGATGGCCAGCACAAGCAGAGTGCCCGGCCACAGGGATCCCGGCAGGGAAGTGGAGTCTTTGAGGAAGCGGGCGGATCCCTGCTCGCGCAGGTAGGGGTACAGGGCAATGGCGAGCAACTGGCCCCAACGCCCCCAAGCAGGCACCAGCAGCAAGAGGGGCCAAGCTCGAACGCTGCTCAGGGCAGCAAATTTCAGCAGCAGCAGCAGCACCAAGGCCAGTACCCCATAGGCCCCGGTGTGGCTATCGCTCATCACCTGCAGACGGCGACGGGATCCCTGCAAGTCAGATTTTTGCCCATCCTCAGTTGACCGTTCCGGATCCCCTTTGTAAGGATTCTTGTGGACATTGATCGCCAAGCCATCGGCAGTATCGGCCACCCCGTCCAGGTGCAGTCCACCGGTCAAGAGAACCCACAGGGCCAAGAGCAAAGCGGCCCGCACCGGATTGGGGAAAATCTGCAGCAGGATCCCGGCCAGGGAGAGGATCCCGCCCAGCAACACACCTACCCCTGGCAGCCAGGCGGCAATGCCCTCAAACGGCAAGTCTCCGACCCACCCCAGAGGCAGGGCCGTGTAGAAAGTCAAGGCTGCCCAGAAGCGCCGCAATCGCTCAGTCCTTGAGTCTGTGTAAAGGGATCCGCCAATCCAGCCCTCTGGGAGAGAAAATAGGAATCCTTGCGAACGGTGCGCCCCACCACAATGGTGAGCTTGACAATGGTGAGCTTGGCCACCAAAGCTCCGATGGCGCCCACCGCGGCCAACACCAGAAAGAGGGCTGCTTTTTCAGAAAGACTGGGATCCGCGGAGTCTGGTTCGAGTTCATGCTGAAGATCCTGATACATTCACGCTGAACTCTCCTGAACATGGTTCAGGAAAGAAGCGATCGCATCCTGCCTATCTCTGTTCGCGTCAGCGGGACGGAGTCCAAACAGGAAGGCGGTATCCCGCAAAGCCCTGAGGAATACCCCCCGAGCGCTTTCCCCCTTCACTTCCCGGCAACCGTTGCGGTGGACTCAAGGATCAGGGGGAAACTTGGTCTACTATATCCCTCTCAATGACTTTTGCCAAACCGCCTAAAGCTCAGTAAATTCAGCAAAGTTCAGGGTTTTGGGGGTTAGAGGCATGCTCCATCGCGCGGGTTGGCAGTTCCAACTCAGTCTGTCCTAGGGGGCCGGGAACTCTCTTGGATCCCTTGCCCCGGCTCTCTATCGAAGCTGGAACAGACCGCAGAGTTAGCGGATGTATTCCTTCAACACGCTGTTGCGGTTGGGGTGGCGCAACTTGCGCAGAGCCTTAGCCTCGATCTGGCGGATTCGCTCACGGGTGACATTAAAGATCTGGCCGATTTCCTCCAGAGTTTTCATGCGGCCATCATCCAAGCCGTAGCGCAACTTCAACACATCCCGTTCGCGGGCGGTGAGGGTTTCCAAAACGCTTTCCAGATCTTCTCTGAGCAAGACTTTGGCCACCCGATCCTCCGGCGTCTCCCCATCCGACTCGATAAAGTCTCCCAGCCGAGAATCCTCTTCCTTGCCGATGGGGGTTTCCAAAGAGATGGGAAGCTGGGCCGACTTGGCGATAAAGCGCAACTTCTCGATGGTGATCTCCATGCGGGTGGCGATCTCCTCTTCGGTGGGCTTGCGGCCCAATTCCTGGGAAAGCAACTTGGTTACCTTTTTGATGCGGGAGATCGTCTCGTAGAGGTGGACAGGCAGGCGAATGGTGCGGGATTGGTCGGCAATGGCGCGGGTGATGGCCTGTCGAATCCACCACGTCGCATAGGTGGAGAACTTGTAGCCCTTCTCGTGGTCGAATTTCTCGGCTGCCCGAATCAGGCCCAGGGATCCCTCCTGAATCAAATCCTGAAAAGACAGGCCCCGGTTCATGTACTTTTTGGCGATGGACACCACCAAACGCAGATTAGACTGCACCATCTTTTCTTTGGCCCGCCGCCCCCGATGCAACCGCCGCCGAAATTCCGGCAAGGACATCTTGACCTCTTCTGCCCAGAGGGTGTCCGGCACCTCTTCTGGGTCTGACCAGAGGCCCATACGCTGAAAAACGGCCTCGCGAGCGCGCTCTAGCTCCAGCAGATCGGCAATTTTTCGGGCTAGCTCGATTTCTTCATCGGCCCGCAGCAGCCGGATACGCCCAATTTCTTGCAAATAGACCCGGATAGAGTCATCGGTGTAGGGCTTTTTCTTACTGGCCGCCTTGCGCTTTGAGCGACCTTTGGCACCGGCGGCGGCAGTCTCTCCATCCTCCTCTGCTGCCTCTTCGTCGTCGTCATCCTCATCAAAAGCATCAGTGTCACCGGTATCCAGTTCGCTCTCGAGGGTATCTGTCTCCGTGTCCAACTCCAGGGTGCCAGAAGGTGGATTTTCCAGATCCGATTCGAGAAGAGCTGTTTGACCAGATTTCACCAATTCCTTTGCTTGAGCCATGCTGAGTTCCTCGTGATCCTAATCACAGACAACTAAAGGTGACTAAGGGAGCTTAGACGCCAAAGGGAGAGGAGCAAGTTGCAGCCCTGCTGCATCCCACAACGCCAGAGTGAGGGAGCCGATATCCGCAAGCCAAAGCCTGAGTTGCCCTAGGCAAGCCTGCCCGCTTCTGGATAACCGATTGCTCGGGTCAATCTGGAAGCAGATATCGCTCATGGGGCTCAACTGAACTGGCGCAAGACCCGTCATCTTGGTGGGCGGAACCTCTCAAGATGGCGAGAGGTGGATCTTTCTCTTCGCCAATCCTGCGACGGGGTGCGAGGCACTTCACTGGGGGGGCGGAACATTCAGCACCTCAACCACTCCAACCCGCGAGGAGAAGATCGCTCTACAGCAGGCGGCAAGTGACCCTGGGAGGAACACTTGCGAGCAACTGTAGCCGTTCACACCAAAACGTCTTCCCTAAATTAGCCCGACCTGGGGGAAACAGCAACGGGGCAGGCAAAGAAAATGTTAAATTCGCCTCAACAATGGCCAGAATGGAAGCCCTGGCCAGGGATCCATCCTTCGGCCTAGTCCGAGCAAATGGCTCGATGCTAACTTAAATCAGACTCTAGGTCGATGACACCCTGCCTGACTTTGACTTCTATGACCCATCCCTTCCTGCAGCATCTCCAGGAACGTGTGATTGTCTTTGATGGGGCGATGGGATCCTCCCTCCAGGCCCAGAACCTGACGGCAGCGGATTTTGGTGGGCCGGAGCTGGAGGGTTGCAACGAGATGCTGGTGCTGACCAAGCCGGAGGCGGTGGAGCGGGTACACCGCGGCTTTCTGGAAGTGGGGGCCGACGTTGTTGAGACCAATACCTTTGGGGCCACCTCCATCGTTTTGGCCGAGTACGGGATCCCGGAAAAAGCCTACGAGCTGAACGTGGCGGCGGCGCGACTGGCCAAGCGGGTAGCAGCCGAGTTTGCGACGCCGGAAAAGCCCCGTTTTGTGGCCGGCTCCATTGGCCCCACCACCAAGCTGCCCACCCTGGGGCACATCAGCTTTGATGAGATGCGGGCTGCCTACGAGGAGCAGGTGCAGGGGCTAGTTGACGGTGGGGCGGATCTGCTGATCATCGAGACCTGCCAGGACATTTTGCAGACCAAGGCGGCCCTGGTGGCCGTGCAGCAGGAGTTTGCCCAGCGAGGGATCCGCCTGCCGGTGGTGGTGTCCCTCACCTTTGAGGTACAGGGGACAATGCTGGTGGGCACGGAGATCGGGGCGGCCCTGGCCATCCTGGAGCCCTATCCCATCGATGTGCTGGGCCTCAACTGCGCCACTGGCCCAGACAAGATGGTCGAACACATCCGCTATCTGTCCCGCCATTCTCCTTTCCCCATCTCCTGCATCCCCAACGCTGGCCTGCCGGAAAACATCGGCGGCAAAGCCCACTACAAGCTCACGCCGGAGCAGTTGCGCTTCCACCTGGAGCATTTTGTGCGGGATCTGGGGGTAGCGGTGGTGGGAGGGTGTTGCGGCACCCGTCCGGAGCACATTGCCGCCTTGGTGGAAGCTGTGCAGGGGCTGCGGCCCAAACGTCGTAGCATCGAACGGATCCAGGCTGCTGCCTCGATTTATGCCCCTCAGCCCTACCTGCAGGAGAACTCTTTTTTGATCATCGGCGAGCGGCTGAATGCCAGCGGCTCCAAAAAGATGCGGGAGCTGCTTAATGCCGAAGACTGGGACGGCCTGGTGGCCCTAGCGCGGGAGCAGGTGCGGGAGGGAGCCCACATCCTGGACGTGAATGTGGACTACGTGGGCCGGGATGGCGTGCGGGATATGCGGGAGCTGGTCTCGCGGCTGGTTACCCAAATCCCAATTCCCCTGATGCTGGATTCTACCGATTGGCAAAAGATGGAAGCGGGCCTCAAGGTGGCGGGGGGCAAGTGCCTGCTCAACTCCACCAACTACGAAGACGGGGAAGAGCGCTTCTTCAAGGTGCTGGAGCTAGCTAAAACCTACGGCGCCGGGGTGGTCATCGGCACCATCGACGAAGAGGGCATGGCCCGCACCGCCGACAAGAAGTTCCAGATTGCCGAGCGGGCCTATCGCCAGGCGGTTGAGTACGGGATCCCGCCCTACGAGATTTTCTTTGACCCCCTGGCTTTGCCCATTTCCACCGGCATCGAGGAAGACCGGGCCAACGGGGCAGCCACCCTGGAGGCCATCCGCCGTATCCGCCAGGCTTTCCCGGAGACCCACATTCTCTTGGGCATTTCCAACATCTCCTTTGGGCTCTCGCCGGCAGCCCGCGTGGTGTTGAACTCGGTGTTTTTGCACGAGTGCCGCGAGGCCGGCCTGGATGCCGCCATCGTCAGCGCCGCCAAGATCCTGCCCCTGAACAAGATCCCCGAAGAGCAGCAGCAGGTGTGTCGGGATCTGATCTGGGATCGGCGGCAGTTTAACGCCGTTCGCGTTAGCGGGACGGAGTCCTCGGGCATTTGCACCTACGATCCTCTGGCGCGGCTGACGGAGCTGTTTGCGGGAGTTTCCAGCCAAGAGCTGCGGGCAGCCAGATCCCTGGCCACGCTGCCTCTGGAGGAGCGCCTGCGGCGGCACATCATTGACGGGGAGCGGATTGGCCTGGAGGAGACCCTGGCGGAGGCACTGCAGAAATATCCTCCCCTGGAGATCATCAACACCTTTTTGCTGGATGGCATGAAGGAGGTGGGGGAGCTCTTCGGCGCTGGCAAAATGCAACTGCCCTTTGTGCTGCAGTCGGCAGAAACCATGAAAGCGGCGGTGAAATACCTGGAGCCCTTCATGGAAAAGGTGGGAGGGGAAGTGTGCAAAGGCACTCTTTTGATTGCCACCGTCAAGGGGGATGTCCACGATATTGGCAAAAACTTGGTGGACATCATCCTCACCAACAACGGCTACAAAGTCATCAACCTGGGCATCAAGCAGCCGGTGGAGAACATCATCGAAGCCTATGAAAAGAGCAAGGCCGACTGCATTGCCATGAGCGGCCTGTTGGTGAAATCCACGGCCTTTATGAAAGAGAATTTGGAGGTGTTTAACGAGCGGGGCATCACGGTTCCCGTCATTTTGGGAGGGGCGGCCCTCACCCGCCGCTTTGTGGAAGAAGACTGCCGCCAGACCTACAAAGGCCAGGTGATCTATGGCCGCGACGCCTTCGTCGATCTCCACTTTATGGATCGGCTGATGCAGGCCAAAGCTGCCGGACGCTGGGACGACCGGCTGGGTTTTCTGGATGACTTGGAGCAGGGATCCCCCTCTGCCAATGGCCAGAAAGAGGCTTCTTGGGTTCCAGAGGAAACGGATCCCAGCCTGCCCCCTGCGGAGACCACCGTGGGAGCTGCTCCCGCCCTCACCCTCTCCGAGTCCCAAGACACCCGCCGCTCTGAAGCCGTTGCCCTCGAGACCGAACGGCCTATCCCGCCCTTCTGGGGATCCAAACTTCTCGCCTCAGATCAGATCCCTTGGCCAGAGGTCTTCTTCTACATCGACAAGCAGGCCCTGGTAGCCGGCCAGTGGCAGATTCGCAAGCCCCGCGACCAGTCGGCGGAGGAGTTTGCCGAGTTTATCGCCACCCAGGTGGAGCCGGTGATCGAGCGCTGGAAAGAGCGGATCCTGGCAGAAGATCTGCTGCACCCCCAAGTGGTCTACGGCTATTTCCCGGCCCAGGCGGAAGGAAATACTCTAATCCTGTTCGACCCGGCCAGCTTCCCGGAGCTGTTTTCCCTGGAGCCAGGCTCCACCACCTATTTCCAACTGCCCACGGTGGAGCGCCCGCAACTCTCTCCAGGGGTGCGGGAATTGGCCCGCTTCACCTTCCCCCGCCAAAAGAGCGGCCACCGCTACTGTATCGCTGACTTCTTTGCCGATCGCTCCACTGGCCTAGTAGATGTCTTCCCCATGCAGGCGGTCACGGTAGGGGCAGAAGCCACCGCCTATGCCCAGCGCCTGTTTGCCGAAGGCCAGTACACCGACTACCTGTATTTCCACGGCCTGGCTGTGACCCTGGCGGAAGCCCTGGCGGAATGGTGCCATGCCCGCATCCGGCGGGAGCTGGGGTTCGGCCACGAAGATAGCCCCGACATCCGCAAGATCCTGCACCAGGGCTATCGGGGATCCCGCTACAGCTTCGGCTATCCCGCCTGCCCCAACATCGCCGACCAACGGGTTCTGCTGCAGGTGCTCCAGGCCGAGCGCATTGGCCTCACCATGGACGAAAGCGATCAATTGGATCCGGAACAGTCCACCACCGCCATCGTTGCTTACCATCCGGCAGCCCGCTACTTCAACACTTAGGCTTAGCTTGTCGGGGTGTGGGGGTAGCTAAGCCCCGCACTGTACTCGTAGAGTCAG
Source organism: Thermostichus sp. MS-CIW-36 (assembly GCF_054059035.1). Lineage (NCBI taxonomy): Bacteria > Bacillati > Cyanobacteriota > Cyanophyceae > Thermostichales > Thermostichaceae > Thermostichus > Thermostichus sp. MS-CIW-36. Next base: position 97,712 of record NZ_JBSSBR010000009.1, on the reverse strand, counting down.
TGTCGGGATACAGATACCCCCACATGGTGTATGATGGGAGTACTTGCACAAAACGGCTTTTGCCGGAATCTGGTGCAACTACGCGGTAGGGCATTCCGTGTCTGCTCGTGGAGGGTTCTTGCGTAGGCTCCCCGATGAAGCGAGAAGCCCACGCTGTACCCGTAGGGTCAGCGATGGGAGTATGTCACGCCCTCATCTCCAACCTCTCTCAGGGGAAGAGGGGGAACTGTCGAGAACGGCTAGCGGGATCCCAGGCGGGAGCGGCTGTTCGCGTCAGCGGTGCGGAGCACTCCGCAGGGGGAAGCCCACGACCAAGATCAAGGTAACCAGAATGATCAAGGTGGAGAGGGCATTGATTTCCGGGGTAACTCCTCGTCGCGCCGTGCTGTAGATCAAAATTGGCAAGGTCAGGCTCTCCGGCCCACTGGTAAAAAAGGAGATGACAAAATCATCTATCGAAAGGGTAAAAGCCAGCAAAGCGGCAGCTTGGATCCCTGGCATGACCAAGGGCAAGGTGACATAGCGTAGCTTTTGCCAGGTGTTTGCATAGAGGTCATAGGCTGCTTCTTCCAGGGCGGGATCCAAAAGTTGGAGACGGCTGCGCACCACAATAGCCACAAAAGCAATCTGAAACGTAATGTGGGCCAAGATCATCGTCCCCAAGCCCAGCTCAAAGAGGCCCGTGTAAAAGCGCACAAACTGGTAGAACAGCAGCAGCGCGATGGCCATCACAATATCGGGGACGATCACCGGCAACAGCATCAGCCCCTGCAGGATCTTTTTACCGGGGAAGCGATAGCGATACAGCCCATAGCCCAGCAGGGATCCCAGCAGCGTGCTGACCAGGGTGCTGACCACGGCCAAGACGAGGGTGTTCTGCGTCGCCTGCCAGATCGAGGCATTCCGAAAGAGAGCCAAGTACCAATCGAAGGTAAAGCCCGTCCATACCAGCCCAAAGCGGGCGCGGTTAAAGGAATAGACCGCAATAAGCAGAATTGGCAGGTAGAGAAAACCATAGATGGCGTAGCTCACGCCCCGCAGCCAGCTAGGTATCCTTGCCAACATTCGCGTGTGCTATCTCAGTTGCGTCTATCCCACTGTAGAGCAGACCGCCAAAATTGCAGCAACTCCCTAGGCTTTATACACCCGCCTACAACCCTGTCCATCACGCTAAAGTCCGTTATCAATGGGATATCAATGTGAGGTTATCTGTGGCTGGATTTGTTGAATTGATGATGGGATCCCTGAAGCTGTAAAGACGGCAATCAAAGAACGTGAGCCAAACGAAATGTTTTGCTGTTCGCGTTAGGGGGACGGAGTCCTTGCCTTATTCGGGCAACCCGATACCTGTGACTGGGAAATTGGCAGCACAGGCATTCCCCAACGCCGGCAGTGGGCACTTCCGCGAGGATTGCTAAACTTAGGCTCGGAGTGGTGTGAAAAAGCTACAACCCATGCCCAAAAGCAGTTCTGGTCGTCTTCGAGAAAAACAAAATCCAGAGGAACCGCACGCGAAAACCAAGGGTATGTCTCGGCCTGTCGGTCGCGTCAGCGGGACGGAGTCCAAACCGTTGCGGTGGGGCAATATAGCCTACTGGGAGGCGGTTGGGTTGATGTTGCTAGGGATCCTGCTGATCGTCTATCGCTGGCGGGGCACCCTGCTGATGTTGATCAATCCCGGCTACGTGAATGTGGCGCTGTTGGCCGGGCTGTGTCTGTTGGGCTTGGGGATTGGCCGTTGGCGAGGAGCCAAAGTTGCCTCTTCTGAAGTCCATGCCTCACTATTGGGGCCGCGGCTGGGCGCAGGACTGTTGATCCTGACGGCCCTGCTGGGGTTTTGGGTCGAGCCACGACCACTCTCCAGCCAAACTGCCCTCAACCGAGGGGTATCTCCCTATCTGGGGGTATCTCGTAGCCAGCCGCAGGCTTTTCGCCCCAAGCTCGACCCGCGTCAGCGTACTCTGCTGGACTGGGTGCGCACCTTGGATGTTTACCCGGATCCCTACACCTATGAAGACCAGCCGGTGCGGGTGCAGGGGTTCGTCATTCCTGACGAGCAACCCGACCACTTTGTTATTGCTCGGTTTTTGGTTAGCTGCTGTGCTGCCGATGCTTACCCCGTGGGCTTGCCGGTGCGCTGGCCAGAGGCAGAGCAGTTAACTGCCGACAGTTGGCTGCGTCTGGAGGGGCGCATGGCCGTGGAGCAGCGGGATGGCCAATCTCAGTTGGTAATCGCTGCCGAGCAGGTGGAGCCGATACCGGTGCCGGCCAATCCCTACGCCGACGAATAAGAGCAGGCGCTTAGATATCGGTTTAGATATCGGTTTCGCTCAGCTTAGCGCTCAGGTAATCGAAGGGCTCGGCCACAAAGCTGTAGTCTTCGCCAGAGCCAAGCAGCTCCAGGGTGCGGGTTTTCATGTTTTGGATCCCAATCACCGTCGGGGCGATGGGCACGCCGAGGGAGTTGTAGGTCTCCCGCAAGCCCGCCAACACCCGCTCATCCAGAATGCTGTTATCGGCAGCCACCAGCGCGTAGGAAGCGTAGCGCAAGAAGTAGTCCATATCCCGCAAACAGGTGGCATAGCGGCGGGTGGTGTAGGCGTTGCCTCCCGGACGAATGAGATCTGGCACCTGGGCGAACATGGCCGCAGCAGCCGTTTTGACGATATCCACCGAGTTGAGATTGATCACGTTCACGGCCTTGATGCGCCGCAGCCCCGAGTCATAAAAAGCCTTGAGCGCATCCATTGCCTCCCGATCCAAGTAGCGGCCCGTCAGGTCGTAGGTTTTGATCAGCGTGGTTACGGCATCCCGCATATCCCCAACTCCGTTCCTGTGACTTTACTTTGCAAAGTAGCTTGAGATGAAAAAATGAGAAGAGATTTTGCCGGACAACATCCAAAGGTCAGCCCTGGAGAATTGAACCAGAGCCCGGCAACGGCAACGCTTCAGGCTCCCATTCGCCCTCAGAAGTTTAGCATGCGGGGGTTTCTTTCCCACTTCCCCCTGAGACAATGGCCAATGTTGTTACAAAAATGTAACCTTTCTGCAACACTCTAGGGATCCGGCGACAACACCCGCAGCGGCTTGAGCTGACCTGCCTGACCGTACCCCAAGCCCAAAAACTTGCCCTCCTCATCCAGCACCCGCAAAGTAGGGGCACCGATAATGGGCCGGTCGAGGGGAATGGCCTGACCCTGCAGCCACTGCTCCGCTTTGGCGGAAGAGAGTTCTACTGCCTCCCAATCGGCAAATCCCCACTCAATGGGCAACAGGGCGGCAGCGGGATCCGCGGATCCCTGCCATTTCTCCAGGGGCAGGCTTTCTGCGATGCGAAAGGGGCCACTTTGCAGCCGTCGCAGCCGGCTCATCAGCCCTCCACAGCCCAATTTTTCCCCCACATCGCGGGCAAGGGCACGAATGTAGGTGCCGGGGCCACAGGCAACTTCCAGATCCACTTCCGGAAAGTCTCCGGCTCGCCAGCCCAGGATGCGCAGTTGCCGAATGACCACCCGTCGGGGTTCCAACTGGAGTTCCGCAGCCTCCACGCCGGCACGGGCCAACTGGTAGAGCTTTTTCCCCTGGCGCTTAAGGGCGCTGTAGAGGGGCGGCACCTGCCAGATCTCGCCGGTAAACTCCCGCAAGCACTGCTCTACCTGCTCGCGACTCAACCCAGGACAAGGGGATCCCAACCGGATCTGCCCTTCAGCATCGTCGGTGTCGCTACGCTGTCCCAATCGGAAGGTTGCTTGATACACCTTATCTCCCGACAAAAACGACAAAAAGCGTGTCGCTCGCCCCACAGCAATGGGCAAAACCCCCGTTGCCGCCGGATCCAAGGTGCCCCCATGCCCCACCTTGCGGGTGCGCAAGACCCGCCGCACCACTGCCACACAGTCGTGGGAGGTGAGCCCCGCCGGCTTGTCCAGGTTGAGAAAGCCCTCCAGGGATCCCATGCCAGGCATAATATGCATCAACAGTTAAGATTTGTAACTGAGCTGCCCCAGCGCTTAACATGGGGTTAACTTCCGTCTCCAAGTTTGAAGCACCTATGGCTCAGTCTGACCTGTTCTTTCAGCCTATCTGGCAACGCCTCCTGATGATTGCCCCCTTTTTCCTGTGGGGCTCAGCAATGGTGGTGATGCGAGATGCCCTCTCCGAGACCACCCCCCTCTTCATTGCCATTCTGCGGTTGTTGCCGGCAGGGATCCTGGTTCTTGCCTTTCGGCTCTGGCAGGGGCGGGGCTCTGCGGCCTCTCACGCCTGGCATCCCAGAGGGCTGCGCGGCTGGCTATGGGTGTTGGCGTTTGCGCTGGTGGATGGCACATGTTTTCAGGGATTTTTGGCCCAAGGGCTGAAAGAGACAGGGGCAGGCCTGGGATCCGTGCTCATTGACTCGCAGCCGCTGGCGGTGGCTTTGATGGCCACCTGGTTTTATCGAGAGCGGATGGGATCCCTAGGCTGGCTGAGCCTGGGGCTGGGAGTTTTCGGCATTGGCCTCATCGGCCTATCCGGTGGGGGATCCCTGCAGTTGGGGGCCGGCGTCGTTTGGATGTTGATGGCCTCCCTGTCGATGGCCATCGGCACCGTGATGATGCCCAAGGTGGCGGAGGTGGCGGATCCGGTGCTGGCGACGGGCTGGCACATGGTGTTGGGCAGCCTGCCCTTGATCCTGCTGTCGGGACTGACGGAGACTCAGCAATGGCAACACCTGAGCGGGATCCACTGGCTGGGCCTCCTCTACGCTTCGGTGATGGGGAGCGCCTTGGCCTATGCCCTCTTCTTCTATTTCGCCTCCCAGGAAAACCTCACCGAGTTCAGCTCCCTGACCTTCCTCACCCCCATCTTTGCCCTGCTGTTTGGCAGCACCTTTCTGGGGGAATCGCTGACGCGGCTGCAATGGCTGGGAGTGGGCATCACTCTGGTCTGCGTGTATTTGATTAACCACCGGCAAGAATGGCAGGAGCGCCTGCGCCTGGGCTGGAAAGGGATCCTCTCAGAGCTGGGTTTAGACTGGCTGGTGAGCGCCTTGAGCACCGTCGAGATCCGCGATGGCAACCCCGACTGATCAAAGCTTGGGCAGGGATCCCTTAGGGGGGCAAGAACCCCATGGCCTCTCTCACCGTTTTTAGCGTTTGCTCGGCGATGGCCCGGGCCTTAGCGGCATTCTCCCGTATCAGAACGAGCAGGTGGTCGGGGTTGCTCCACAGTTCCCGGTAGCGCTGCTGAATGGGCTCCAGGGCAGCGATGATGCTGTCGGCAAGGAGGGGCTTGAACTGCCCCCACCCCATCTCGGCACACTCAGCCGCCACCACCTCCTTGCTTTTGCCGGAGGTGAGCATGTAAATCGTCAACAAATTGTGGGCTTCGGGACGAGCCGGATCGTCAAAAGTAATGCCCCGAATGGGGTCGGTCTTGCATTTTTGGATCTTCTTGCGGATGGTATCTGGGTCATCCAGCAGATGGATACGGCTGAAATCCGAGGGATCCGACTTGGACATCTTGCGCGTACCATCGGTCAAGCTCATTACCCGCGCCCCCTCCGGACGAATCAGGGCCTCTGGGATCAGAAACACCTCTCCAAAACGGTCATTGAAGCGGCGAGCGATGTCCCGACACAGCTCAATATGCTGCCGCTGATCCTCCCCCACCGGCACATACTTGGGTTGGTAGAGCAAAATATCCGCCGCCTGCAAAATCGGGTAGCTGAACAAGCCAACGCTGGTCTCCTCTCCCTGTTTTTCTTTCTTCTCCTTGTATTGGATCATGCGCTCCGCCCAGTTCATGGGGGTGATGGTGTTGAACAGCCAGGCCAGCTCCGTATGGGCAGGCACATGGGACTGCACGAACAGCACACAATGCTCCAGGCTGAGACCGCAGGCCAAATAAAGGGCAAACAGCGAACGGGTACGCTCCCTCAGCAGCTTGGGATCCTGAGGGACGGTGATGGCGTGTTGATCGACGATGCAAAAAAAGTTCTCGTAGTGCTCCTGCTCGGCCACCCAATTCTTAATCGCCCCCAAGTAATTGCCCAAATGCAGTTCGCCAGAGGGCTGAATGCCAGAAAGGGTGCGCGGCTTGGCCATAGGGAAAGCAGATCTCAAACGCCAACAAGACGGAGGACAAGAGCAAGGAAAGTCTTTTTCAGGATATCAAGAGAGGCGCAACCTGTTGGTTCATGATGGAAGGAAGATGCCCAACCGCACACCATGTCAGACTCTGAACCCGAACTGTTGCGTGCTGCCAACCACTATGTGCTGCTGATCCCGGGCTTGCCGGAGCAATTTCTCAGCCCTGAGGAATTGCAGGAGTTTCTCGTGCGGCTGTTGCAGGAGCATCCCCACCTGGTGGATGCAGATCTGGCCCGCTATCCCACCCCTCAAGCGCAGGCACAGCGGCTGATCGACACCGCCTGTGAGATCGAAGTTTCCCCCGGCGAAACCGTGCAGTGGCATCCTGTGCGCCTGAGCAAGCGCTCCTCGACACGGTCTTGACAGGTCGGAAGTTCCTTGACAAGGCCGTTTGTGGCCTCGTCGCGACAGCGTTGCAGTTCCCCTGCCGTAGCCTGAGACAGAGCCCTCATGGAGTTGTGTTTCGGATCCCGCCTTGGGCGTGATACAACGCAAGAGTAGAGATCCTTAGTCCTAAACTTAAAAGGGGTCAGCCATGCCGCGCAGCATGAAGAACGACAACTTCATTGACAAGACCTTCACCGTCATGGCCGATCTAATTCTGAAACTGCTGCCAGGGGTGAGTTCCGAGGAAAAGAAAGCCTTTGCCTACTACCGGGATGGCATGGCCGCTCAGAGCGAAGGAGAATACGCCGAGGCCCTAGAAAACTACAGAGAAGCCCTCGCCCTCGAGCAAGGGGAAGAAGACCGCAGCTACATTCTCTACAACATGGGCCTGATCTACCAGAGCAACGGCGAGCTTGACAAAGCCCTCGATCACTACCACCAAGCTCTGGAGTTAAACCCAAGACTTTGCTCTGCCCTGAACAACATTGCCGTATTGCTGCACCACAAGGGCGAGCTGAGCCTGCAAGCCGGGGATGAGGAAACAGCAGAGGCCCTGTTCAACGAGGCTGCCCAGTACTGGATTCGGGCCATTCGCATTGCCCCCAACAACTACATCGAGGCCCAAAACTGGCTGAAAACCACCGGGCGCGCCAACCTGGAGGTGTACTGAGCTTTCCTGCAGAAGGACTCCGTTCCGTTAACGCGAACGGTTGATCTCGGCTACCCTGGGCTAAGTCAAGTCGATAATCTGGGAGCCGGAGGAGAGGATGCTGAAACGGGAAGAAGTCCAACATGTTGCTCACTTGGCTCGTCTGGAGCTGACCGAGGAGGAAGAGATCCAGTTCACAGAGCAGCTAGCAGACATCTTGGCCTACGTGGAGCAACTGAAGGAGCTGGACACGGAGGGGGTAGAGCCCACCTTTCACGTCCTGGACATGGAACTGCCCACCCGCCCCGATGAAGTCGAGCCCTACCCGGATATCGAAGGGATCCTGGCCAACGCCCCTGACCGGGCAGACATGTTCTTCAAGGTGCCCCGCATTTTGGAAGGGGAAGACTGACATGGGTCGGCAGGGATTCGAACCCTGGGCCAATCGGTTAAAAGCCGAGTGCTCTACCGCTGAGCTACCGACCCAAGTTTGCAGCTTTGTCATATTAGCAAAGCTTCTGTCACATTCGCAAAGGTTCTGGCCGTATCCCCAAAAATCTTGCTATGCTGGACTCAAGTCAACCCTGGGGCTGTAACGGTTTCGACGGGGTGGCGAACATGGGTTCATGAGGCAGGTCGGGATTGAGCTTATCCCGTTACCACCAGGCTCAAAAAAGTACGTGCGAACAACGTCGTACCCTTTGCTCGTAAAGCAGCTGCTTTGGCTGCCTAAGGCTCAGTAACCGAAAACTTACTCTGAGCTCGAGGATCTGCTCACGACCCCGTTAAGTGGGCGGATCACAACCCCAACGGGTGCAGCTCTCTACTCTGGCTCCGTCGAGGGAGAGACTAAGATTAGGCGGAGAACTCCCATCGCTGGGATCCAAACGGCGATCCCCGCCTCGAGGGTCAAAGAGGCTAAACCTGTGAATGAGTGATCCCTCAGTACCCATCTCGGACACGGGTTCGACTCCCGTCAGCTCCATTTCCCAAAGTTGAACAATGCCCAGAAGTTCCTACACAGCAAGGCTTCTGGGCTTTTTGATATTCTTGACAGCCCACCCAAATCCGTTGGATCCCGATTCGGTCAGCGCGATGAGGGACAGGGGGTGGATATGGCGCTCACTGCTGGTTGGAATGACTCAAGCTGCAGCAGCCTTTGGTCTTCGGCGGGGGAGGAGGCACATCCAGAGCTGGGTTGCACTCAAAGAAGCCCAGGGGCTTGAGCATAAAGCCGATGTAGCTAACCGGCATCACCGGCCAGTCTTCGGTGCGGGGGAAGTGATTGCAGCCAAAGCTATACCAGAGCACCAGGCGGGTGTTTTCCAGGGATCGGTTCGCTTGCGTCCATTTCACCAGCCCTTCGCCACCGGGGTGTTGGTTGGGGTAGTTCCCTGCTGGGAACTTCTCGCCGGGATGGTAGGGCGTGGCCCAGAGGTGGTGGGCCAGGTATCCTGCCCGTCGGTGCAGCCAAGAGTCGGGGTGGGCCAAAAGCTGGACGTTTTCCCCCGGTATCAGTTTGTAGGCCACCGGCTGTCCCAGGCGGTTGTGGCGATTGGGGTTGACAATCTTCCAATAGCGGCCCCGCAAGGGATCCACCGTTTGCTTAGCCTCCTGCTCGGTTTTGAGCAGGGTGGAGCGGGCGCGAAAGGCGTTGCCGTGAGGGTTATCCGGCCCCAGAGGCAGAGGTTCTGCATGCACTTCATAGAGGGAGTTGCACGGCCCATCCACCGCCATATCCAGGCGAACGGTGAAAAAGTGCTGGTGGTTGAGGCCAGACAATTGGGGTGCCACCAAGACGCCGAACTCCGGCTCTTCCCCCGGCAACGTAGCGCAAGTGTTGATAATGCCGGTGAGCTTGGCTTCAAACTCCAGCGTGCCATCCTGGTAGAAGTACCAGAAAAAGCCGTAGTCGTAGTTGCCAATGGTGGTGAAAAAGGAAAGCACCAGCCGCCGCGAGCGCCGCACCTGCGCCCGTTCCGTGCGCCAGTCGGTGTGCTTCCAGAGCACCCCAAAGTCCTCCTCGTGCATACAGACGGCATTTTTCAAAAGCATGGGCTCGCCGCTGTTGGTGGGCAACCAGGCATCGAAGTAGTAGATCTCTCCCAAGCAGTCGCAGCCCAGCTGCAGGGAATTGGCCTGCATGCCAATGCCGTATTCCCCCACATCAAAGGCATTTTTGCGACAGTGGGGATCCCGCGGATCCCCGTAGGGCACCACCATCTCGGCTACCGAAGCCCGATAGAGAATGGGGCGAAGGCGGCCTTGATCCTCATAGCTCACTTGGTGCAACACCAGCCCTTCTCGCGGGTTAAAGCTGATGCGCAGATCCCACTTCTGCCAGCGGATGTGGTGGCCGTCCACCTGGAAGCTCACCCCTTGGGGCTGAGTGATTTCTAGCGGCTTCAAGTCTTGGCGAAAATCTTTGAAAAACAGCTCGTCGAAGTTACCGGACTCCGGCGGCAAGGGCCACAGACCCCGATCCTCCACCTTGACGACTTGCATGCGGTTGAGGTCAATCCAGGGGTAGAGCCCCTCGATGGGGCGGGCATAGCCGTTGTCGCAAGGGGAAGTACGTAGGAAACAAAAGCCTCGCACCAGCCGCCGCCCTTCTTCTTCCGGGATCCCAAAGTAGCCCACCGTCCAGTAGTCCACCATCACCAAATCCACATCGGCAATCCCCCGCCGCTGCAGAGCCGCCAAAAATTGGGGATCCTCCTTGAGCAGGCGGTCGCAGGCGTACACCTCATCATCCAACAGGGGGGGCTGCACGCCCGGAACGAGCTGCCAAGAGCGCACCTGCTGTGTTGACAGAGAGACCACGGCTTCGTAGGTGTTGCCACTGGCCGGATCCAACAGCACCACGAAAGCCTGCCGATCCCACGGCTGCCCCGGCTGCCACGCTTCCATCCAAGGCCGCTCCGGCTCTTGTAGCTGGATGGTTACAAAGCGCCCCTGAGAACTGAGGGGCCGTTGCCGGCGCAGGATCTGCACCACTTGCCGCATCTCCTCAGCACTGAGGGGATCCAAGGGGTGGCCTTGGGACAATGCAGGTTCGCTCGACTGATGCTGTCGATCCAAACTGGGAGAAACTTCACAAACCACAGCAATAACCTTGAATTCTTCAGTTGGAAAATGATTGAGTTGAGCTAGGAAAAAATAGGGAGAAGTCTGCTGAGAAAAGTCAAAGGGATCCCTTCGCTCGCCATGCCGCGGGCCAGCCCATCAACCCAACTCAGAGAATCCAGAAAACCTAACAGCAGGCTAAACAGACTATCCTGTTGCCATCGCCAACATCGGGCAACTTTGCAAGAGATACCCGGGGAAAGGAAAACTTAAGCCAAAGCCCAAGGAAGTGAAGACAACCTCGGCCCTGCTAATTGTCCAGATCTAGCAATCTTCTGTTTCCCCGTCCGCTAACCAAATGAAGAGGGCAACGGCACCTTGAGAAGCCGCGCCAGGGCGAACAGGAAACCGTCAACCCATCGGGAAAATCTGAATACAGGTCTTACTACAGATAAACCCAAACTCGAGAGCAGGAGAAGTTTTCTGTGATTAAACGTCAGGCTTAGCGTTGCACAGGAAAGCATAAAAAAGAGAAAACGCTTCACGCAGGCTAAGGGCAGGATCACACCGAGAAAGCTCAACGCAACGTCAACTCTCGCAAGAGCGCAAAGACATCTCGAAGCCTACCCTGACCCTACCTGCCAGGGGGATCCCACTGCTTGGGATCCGAAATGCAACTGACGATACTATAGCAGAGGCACCCCCCTTCCCACAAGCCCGGCCCAAAGCCTCCCGGTCGCATCAGCAGGGTGTGACCCTAGGCCTTCTCCCCGTGAAGTTGAAGTCCAGCTCAAGTTGAAGGTTTGGTGTCGGAGAACACATATCTAAATATCTAAGAGTTACCCTGAAGCCATGCTTAAGGTTAGGAATTTGTGACATACTCCCGACCCCGACTGCTGGCAGTACGGAGCGGGCTTCTCGCTTCATCGGGGAGCCTACGCAAGAACCCTCCACGAGCAGACACGGAATGTCCTACCGCGTAGTTGCACCAGATTCCGGCAAAAGCCGTTTTGTGCAACTACTCCTATCATACACCATGTGGGGGTATCTGTATCCCGGCACTGACCCTACGGGTACAGTGCGGGGCTTAGCTACCCCCACACCCCCATAAGCTAACAGTTCGAATAGATAGGATCTCCCAGGTTCTCTGAAAATCGTCCACAATGAGGCAGGGCTCATAGAATCTGGTGAGGGAGATGGCTTCAACTCGATACCGCCTGGTGCCGGTGCGGCCAGGAGACGGCAGCTTTTATCCAGAGCATCTCTATTTGGCCTTAGAAGCCACCCAACTGGGCTATTGGCAACTGGATTTGCGCACCTGGAAGTTGAGTGCCTCTCCCCAATGCAAGGCCAAATACGGGCTGGATCCCGGCCAAGATTTCACCCTGGAAGTGTTTTTGCAGTATGTTCACCCGGAAGATCGCCAAAGGGTGAAAGAAGCTTTGCAGACGGCTGGGCCCAGGGCGGTAGAGGGGGATCCCAACTTTTCGGTGGAATATCGGGTTTACCAGGCCGACGGCCAGATGCGCTGGCAGCTTTCCCAGGGGATTGTGCTCTTGGGGCCGAAAGGGGATCCCGGCCAGGTTGTCGGCGTGACCCTGGACATCAGCGAGCGCAAGCAACTAGAGGCCACCTTGGCTGAGCGGGAGCGTCGCCATCCCCAGATCCTGGAAGCTCTGCCCGACATGCTGCTTTGTCTGGATCGCCAGGGCCGCTGTCTGGAGTTCAAGCCGCCCAGCCATTTTTCTGTCCCCCATCCCCCTGCCTACTATTTGGGCAAAACCCTTGAAGAGCTGTTTCCTGAGGTCGCCTGCGCCGGTGCGGCAGAGCCCACAGCCCAAGCCATTCGCGAGCATCTGGAGCTGGCCCTAGCAACCCGGCAAGCTCAAGAGATCGAGTACCCCTGCCCAGAGGGATCCCCTCAGCCCCAATATCGGCAGGCTCGCATCGCCCCCTATGGGGAAGATCAAGTCCTGATGATCATTAGAAACATCACCCCTCGTAAGCAAGCCGAGCTGAAGCTGCAGCGGCAATTGCAGCGAGAAAGGCTGTTCAGCCAGCTCATTCAGGCCATCAACGCCTCGCTCGACTTGCCCACCCTGTTTGATGTGGCAGTCCGGGAAGTGAGGGCAGTGTTACAGGCAGCACGGGTTACCCTTTACCAGTACCTGCCGGCTGAGGCTGTATGGTTAGGTGTTGCCAGCTACGTCCAATCGCCTGATCTGCCCACTGCCCTTCACCTGCACATCCCGGATAGTCCAGACATTGTGGCCATCCAATACTTGAAGCAGCTGCAAGTTTTTCATGCGCCGGATCCCGAGCAAGTTTTGGATCCCTTTGCTATCCATGAAAAGCGAGAATACCACCTGGGCCCTTGGTTGGTGATCCCAGTGGCTTGCCAGGGAAAAGTGTGGGGTGCCCTGTCCCTGCGGCGCCTGACCTCAGATCCGGATTGGCAAACCGACGAGATTGAGCTGGCCAAGGCCATTGGGGAGCACCTGGCGGTGGCCATTCAGCAGGCAGAGCTTTATCAAAAGCTGCAACAGACCAATGCCGAATTGGATTACCAAGTGCGGGTGCGCAATGCAGAGCTCGAACAAGCTTACAACGACGAAGCGCTACTCCAGCTCATCACCGAAGAAATTCGCTCCACTTTGGATGAACAAAAAATCTTGGAAACGGTAGCCCGAGAACTGGCCCTGAGCTTGAACCTATCCAATTGCACCATTGCCCTTCATGACCCAGAGCGGCAGGTCAGCGTTTTGGCGGTGGACTATTTGGCCGGAGAAGGGATCCGGCGCTTCCCCCTGGAGGTTTCGTTTGCGGATTTCGCCCATGTGCTTCGTCAGCTCCAGTGCGGACAGCTTTGCCACTTCAGCAATCTCCATCACCCCTGCTGGCCTAACCATGACCGCTGTACCCTGATCGTCGCCCCCATCTGTGAAAAAAGGGATCTGGCAGGGCAAGACGAGGAACTGCTTGTTTTGGGGAATATTTGTGGATCCCGTCCACCGGGGCAGATATTTACCGAGCGGGAACAACGGCTTATCCAACGGGTAGCCGGCCAATGTGCCATCGCCATTCGCCAAGCACGTCTTTATCAAACGATCCAGCGTCAGGTGCAACAGTTGCAGGAGCTCAACCAACTCAAAGATGAGTTTCTGCACATGGTCTCCCACGAAATGCGCACACCTCTCACCAACATGAAGCTGGCTATTGGGTTTCTATCTAAAGCCAACCTAACTGAGCGGGAAAGGCGCTACTTGCAGATTTTGGAGATGGAGACCAACCGCGAGCTGGAGTTAATCAACGACCTGTTGGAATTGCAAGCCCTCGAATCCGGAAACAAAGTCCTCAGACTTACCTGTTTATCTCCCCAGGAATGGATCCCCAATCTTGCCGAGCCCTTCCGGCTGCGGGCTGCGCAGCAAGGCCAACAGTTCCAGGTGGAATGGGATCCCGACCTTTGGCCCCTCTGCACGGATGAGAGCCTCTTGTCGCGGGTGGTCAGCGAGCTTTTAAACAATGCGTGTAAGTACACCCCCACTGGGGAAAGCATCTATTTGAGTGTGAGCCAGGCTAACTCCAATGGCCGTCCCGGCTGGCTGATCACGGTGCGCAATACAGGGGTGGAAATTCCTGCAGAAGCGTTGCCCCGCCTTTTTGAAAAGTTCTATCGCCTCCCCCAGTTGGATTGCCGCAACGCCGGGGGAACGGGCTTGGGTCTATCGCTGGTTCAAAAGGCAGTGGAGCTGCTGCAGGGATCCCTGCGGGTAGAAAGCCACTCTCGGCAGGTGATGGTTCAGATGTGGTGCCCCCATCAGGGCAGCTTGTCGGAAACCCCAAGCAAGGCTTAGAGGGCAAGGCCAGCGCCTTGCGCAGGACTCGAACCTGCAACCATCGACTTAGAAGGTCGGTGCTCTATCCATTGAGCTAGCAAGGCCGAAGAAAAGGATGCAGAGCCATTATATCCCCGACCAAGTTCCCAATCCCCAACCCTGCCCACCTGCCTCTGGCTTGGATTTCCGCAGTGTTGCTTGGGCAAATTGCGCGGTTTGCCTTAGGGAGCCAGGGCGGGATCCCTTCACCATGGGAATGTTGGTTTTCGCTCAGGATATGAACGTCAAAGAGATCGTCTGCCAAGCTCTTGGAACGGGACGTCTGGGCGTCTCTCAGGAAACTTGACTGTACGGATAAGGAAGACTTGCAGACGGCAGATGCTTTGAGCAGATGCTTTGATCAGTGCCTTTTTGGATGGCGCTGTGCAGCGGGAGAGCCACAACTGGGCTCCCTGTGCATCGATCCCTTAAAATGGGCGAGCCGAAAGCAGAAAAGTACTCGTTTGAGTTCGAGGATCCCATGCAACCGAGCTATTGCGTCGGAGATAAGTCCAAAATGGGTGTTGAGGTGTCGAAAATTGGGATCCCCATGCCCTTGCTCCCTGATCCTGGCTCAGTTGGGCGAAAGAAAGCTTCTTCCGGCACTCAATCCCTGTCTCCGGCAGCCAAGCGCCTGTTGCGCCTCTATCACGGTGGTAGCTTCATCTTTCTGGGCCTGCTGTGGCTGGTAGTCGGGATCCCCAGTCTCTGGGCTTTGCGAGCGGATATAGCCCGCCTGTGGGATTACTTTACTTGGACGGGCCTGCGATATGCCCTGTTTCACCGCCCAGGATGGCCGACTTTGGGGTTATTGCTCTGTGTCAGCTTCACGATGGGGATCCTGATTGCCCAAAGCCGCTATGAGCTGTTCGGCCTGTATCCGGTGGAGCGTCTCATGCTGGAGCAGCAATCCCGCTGGATCCTATCCTTGCCGGTGTGGCATCCGCTGCGGCGCTGGTTGGTGCGCAGGTTGGATACTCAAGATTAGGTTTTGGCTGCTACTTGGGATCCCTGCCGGCACCGAGGCAAAATCTCGTTTGCGTGCGGCTGAAATCCCGCACAAGCACCACTTCCGAAGCAGCAGGAGAAGTCAATCACGCCCACCCAAAGCCTCAGCCTGGGATTTTTCCGAGGAAGCCACAGATAGCTTCACAATCCGGGCCAGCCGAGCCTTACGACGAGCGGCTGTGTTTTTGTGCAGGACGCCGGTTTTGGCAGCTTTATCAATGCGGCTGAAAGCAGCACTCATCGCCGCCTGGATTTCCTGCAGAGTTTCTTGCTGTGGGTTGGCGGCATAGGCAGTTGAGAGGGAGATCACTTTCTTCATCAGAGCGCGCACCATGGCTTTGGTGGCTTTATTGCGCAGCCGATTCCGCTCTGCGATCTGAACACGCTTGATGGCAGATTTGATGCGTGGCATGGTTGAAGGGGAAGTTCCAGCGAAGATCCAGCATACCATCAGAGCTGGAAGCTCCACCAGTTCCTATTGTTCTCCGATGGGATCCCCATGTTTCAAGATTGCAGCTCGCAGATCCGCTTCAACCCACCTGCCCTTTTCTATGGGGTTGCCGCCTGCGATTTGGATCGGGATGGGGCCTTTGAGCTGTTTGTGTGCGGGTTCCGCGGCTCCAATCGAGTCTTGAAGTGGGATGGGCAAACCCTGGTGGATCAAGCAGACGACACCCTGGCCGATGCAGGGCGCATGGCAATTGGGGTGGCTGCCGCCGACTTTGACGGGGACGGGCAAGAGGAACTCTACGTTTTGAATACCGATACCTTCGGGGGGCGCAAGCGCTTTGGGGATCGCCTCTTCGACTGGCAGGGATCCGCCTGGGTGGATCTGTTCTCCCTGCCGCAAAACCAAGATGCCCTCAACTTGACCGCAGGTCGCTCTGTAGCCTGTGTGGATCGTCTTGGCCAGGGGAGCTATGGATTTTTCGTAGCCAACTACGGCGGCCCTATGCGCCTCTACGAGTTGGGCCCTAACCAAATGATCGCCGATGTAGCGCCAGAAGCGGGATTGAATCGGGTGACGGGCGGGCGGGGTCTGGTGGCCTTGCCCTTGGTCTCGCAGCGGATGGACATTTTTGCCGTCAATGAGCAGGGACCTAACTTTCTGTTTCGCAACCGGGGAGATGGCACCTTTGAAGAGATTGCCGCTGAGGTGGGCCTGGCGGATCCGGACGAGCACGGACGTGGCGTGGCGGCGGTGGATCTGGATGGGGATGGACGGCTGGATTTGCTCTACGGCAACTGGGAAGGCCCCCATCGCCTCTGGATCCAGACCCCCGACGGTTTTTTTAAGGATGTAGCCCCCCCGGAGTTGGCTAGGCCCTCCCGCATTCGCACGGTCATCGCTGCCGACTTCGACAACGACGGCTACCCGGAGCTGTTTTTCAACAACATCGGCGAGCCCAACCGTCTGTTTGCTTGGCGCTCAGGCCGTTGGCAAGCCATTGACATTGGAGATGCTGCCGAGCCCCAGGGATTGGGGACAGGAGCAGCAGTGGCCGATGTGGATGGGGATGGTCGTCTGGAATTGTTGATTGCCCATGGGGAGTCTGGCGCCCAGCCTCTCAGCTTCTATCGCCCTCAGGCCAATGCCAACAACTGGCTGAGAGTTCTGCCCCTCACCCGCCAGGGAGCCCCGGCCCGCGGCGCGTTGGTAAGGCTGCTCACCTCCACCCGTACCCAGATCCAGGCCATCGACGCCGGCAGCGGCTACCTCTGTCAGATGGAGCCGGTGGCCCACTTTGGCCTGGGATCCGAAACAGGGGTCAAGGAAATCCAGATCCAGTGGCCGGATGGGAAACAGTTGCAGGTGGCCCACCCACCGGTCAACCAGCTTTTGCGGATCCCTTATCCCCGCTAGCCGCCAATCTGAGACATGGTGCGCCGGTAGGATCCCTGGCTGCCGGTGTCCCGTCCTTTGAAGTTGATGTCCGGCTTGATGTCCAGCAGTTCTCGCACCTGCTGTCTTAGCCTTTCGGCAGGGATCCCAGCTCGCAGCGGATCCCGCAGGTTGATTTGGCCGGATTCGTTGAGCAGGCAAGGGCGCAGCCAACCGTCGCTGGATAGCCGCATGCGGTTGCATCGATCGCAAAAGCACTCCGACATCTGGCTGATAAAGCCCAAGGTGCCTTTTGCCCCTGGGATGCGAAACACATCTGCCGGCCCATTGCCGGCCACAAACCCGGGTTCCAGGCCAAAGCGAGCGCGAATTCGCTGTCGCAGCACCTCAGACTCTACCCAGCCCGTCTGCTGGAAGAGGGCAGCATTGCCGATGGGCATAAACTCGATGAAGCGCACATGCCATTGCCGCTCCAGGGTAAGGGCAGCCAGATCTTCCACTTCCGATTCGTTGAGCCCAGGGATCACCACCACATTCAACTTGAGGGGATCAAACCCCACTTGGTGGGCAACTTGGATCCCGGCCCAGACCTGCTGCCAGCGATCCCGCCCTGTGATCAGCCGAAAGGTCTCGGGGTTGAGGGAATCAAAGCTGATGTTGATGCGGCGCAGCCCCGCTTCATAGAGGAGTTGGGCCTTTTGGCTGAGGTTGAAGCCGTTGGTGGTAAGGGACACATCTCTCACCCCAGGCAGGCTGCACAGGGCCCGGATGAGATACTCCAGCCCCGGCCTCAGCAGGGGTTCGCCGCCGGTGAGGCGAAAGCAATCGATCCCCAAGGGCAAAAACACCTCTTGAACCAGCGTAAGGATTTCCTCATCAGTCAAGCGCTCTGGGGCTTGCAGCCAGGCCAACTCTGCCTCGTCGGGCATGCAGTACTGGCAGCGGAAATTGCAGCGATCGATCAAGCTGATGCGCAGATAGTTGACGGTCGGCATGGCAAGCTGGGCCAGGAAAAAAATGGCAACCTTTCCCCTCAAGGGCACTTTCCGTCGCTTTTGGAAAACCTCCCAGAGTCTTCATCCGTGAAGGCAGCGAGAACCGTCTTGAGATTTTAGCTGGCGGGGGCAACACCTCCAGTTTGCAGGATACTGCGAGGATTGAGGTGCAAATCTCTACCCAGATTCATTGCAGTGCTTCGCGTGCAGCAGGGGTGGTGAAGCAGCGAGCCAGCAGAAAGAACAATCCCTCCATCTCCGCTGGCTGCTCAGCCTATGGCTTTTGTGTGATGACCGACAAAGGCGCACCGCCACAGGAAGGCAGGCAGCAGGTGGTGATACACAACGCGCCCATCACAACCCTGACCATGAGTCCACCCTCAAGGCGCAGGGTGCTGGGCAAGCCTATGGTGGAGGCCGGTCATGGGCAGTTCCTGAACTCGGCGCTGCCCTGGGTTGGGTTCAAGCGGGGCAAGGCTGGAGCCAGAGAGAGGGCGGCAGGCACCTCTCAGGAGTGTCCGGCGTGGGGTGAGGCGCTGAGAACCCGCTGGTATGAGTGCTCTTGTGGCTGTTGGCTGCCCAGGGATGTTGCCGGTGGGATGGTGCTGCGGGATCGGGTTGGGGAGCGCGGTGAGGTGCTCGCCAGGGGGACGAAGTCCTCAAAGGCCCCTGGAGAGGTTCTGGCGGGGATGTCCTCTAGGGCATCGGGTCAAGACTCGGTGAAGGGGGAATCTCCTGCTACTTGCTTTGCGTTAGCGGGATGAGCGTCAAAACTGGGCTTGGATGCGGTCAAACAAGGCCCCATCGGCAAAAAAGCGGTTTTGGACAACCTCCCAGCCTCCCAGGTCGGCGACGGTAACCAGCTTCTCAACAGGAGGGTACCGCCAGGCAAACTCTTGGGCCACCGTCGGCTCCACCGGGCGAAAGCCCACCTCGGCAAAGGCCCGCTGCGCTTCTGGGGTGAATAGGTAGTCCACAAAGGCTTCGGCCACGGCACGGGTACCTTTGCGATCCACATTGGCATCCACCACGGCTACGGGGTTGTCGATGGAAATGTTGGGGTCGGGCACCACATAGGACAGGGATTGGCCGCGCAAGCCCGCCAGGATCACCTCATGTTCGTAGGTGAGCAGGGCATCCCCTTGCCCTTTCTGGAAAAAAACATCGGTGGCCTCCCGCGAGTCCCGCGGCAAAATACGGACATTTTTGTAGACCTGGGTGGTGAAGGCCAGGGCCTGAGGTTCAGGGACAGCGCTCCAGAGGGCTAAAAAGTTCCAGCGAGCCCCCCCTGAGGTTTTGGGGTTGGCGGTAACCACCTGCAAGCCGGGCCGAGCCAGATCCGGCCAAGAGCGGATCCCCTGGGGGTTGCCCTCCCGCGTTACAATTACTGCCACCGAACGGGTAACGATCCCTTGGTTGGGGGTACGGGCTTCCCACCCCGGCTGAATGAGACCGGCAGCCACGATGCGCTCCACATCCAGGGCCAGAGCCAAGGCCACCACATCGGCATCCAGCCCGTCGATGACCGCCCGCGATTGCGTTGCTGAGCCGCCGTAGCTGCTTTCTACGCGCACCCGTTGCCCCGTTTTCGCCAGCCAATCGGCCTCAAAAGCAGGAACGATTTTCCGGTAAGCGTCTCGAGTTACCGCAAAGGAGGCCAGGAGAATCGCTACTTCCTCTCTGGATCCCCCTGAGCCCATACCGCTGACACAACCACTGAGGCCAAGAAGAAGGCCAAAAATTAGGGATCCCATCCCCAGCCACCGTCCCCCGCTCGCCAGCAGCCTCTGGATCCCGCCTGTCTTTGTAACCTCCATAGCCGTCCTCAAAACCTCGGGCCGCCCTCGCCCCCAGCCTCTCTCCGACAGAGGGGCTCCGCTTGCTGTAGGCGGAAGGAGCAGGCCCTTGTTCCTATTCTACGGTAAGCCGGTCGGCAAACCGTTTTTATTTAAGGATCCCTAGGCAGGACAGGGGGTGGGGATCGCCGCATCGACAGCGAGATCCAGCGTGGCCTTGAGAATGCCAGGATCCTCTGGAGAAGGGTGCAACTGGAACCCCAGCCGCTGACACAGGCGGCGCATGGCCTCGTTTTCGCAAAGAACCTCGCCGGTGAGGCGCTGGATCCCTTCGCAGCGGGCCACCTGAATGAGGCGGGTCAACAGCTCCGTGCCAATCCCCTGTCTTTGATAGGGATCCGCCACCAGCATGGCAAACTCCGCTTCTTCGGGAAGGCCGTGTTTCTTGGAGAGGCGGCTGATGCCGAGGATTAAGGACTCCGTCTTGCTGGCGCGGTTGGCTTTTGGCTCCTGTTTTTCGGCCACCAGGGCGATCTCGCGGTCGTAGTCGTTAAAGCAAATGCGGGTGAGGCGCTCATGGGCGATACGGGCGCTGTATTTGATCGGGTGGAAGTAGCGCAGATAGACGCTGTAATCAGAGACGTGGCGGTGAAAATCGATCACCAGAGGCTCATCTTCGGGGCGGATGGGGCGGATGGTGATGCCGTCCCGGAAGGGCCAGATGTACTGGGTGGGGTAGGGGCGGATGGCCAAAGGCACCTGGGGATCCTGCTCCGTTCGCAAAATAACGCGGGCATCGAGGGCCACCAACCCCTTGGCAGAAGCCAGCAGCGGGTTGATGTCAATTTCTCGGATGTCCTGCTGTTCGGCCACCAGTTGGCTAAAACGCACCAAGAGCTGTTCTAGGGCCTCCAGATCGACGGCTGGGCGTCCCCGCACCCCCTTGAGGGCTTTGTAGATGAGGGTGTTTTCCATCAGACGCCGGGCCAAGGTGGTGTTGAGGGGGGGAAGGCCGATGGAGCGATCTTGAAACACCTCCACCAGTTGTCCGCCACTGCCAAACAGCAACACCGGCCCAAATTGGGGATCCTGGCTGCTGCCCAAGATCAGCTCGTAGCCATCCGTGCCCACCAAAGGACTTTGTCCCGCTGCCACAAAGGGCTGCACCGTGACCCCCTGGAAGTGCTCGGGCCCCGCTTTTTCGGTAACGTTGCGGTAAATTTGCCCAAAAGCCCGCCGCACCGCCTCGGCATCGGGCAGGTTGAGCTGCACGCCACCCACCTCGGTCTTGTGGGTGAGGGTGTGGGAGTAGAGTTTCACCACCACCGGGTAGCCCATAGCCTCGGCAGCTTCCACCGCCGCTTCGGGACTCTCAGCCACCCGCGTCGGCACCACCGGGATCCCGTAGGCGGCCAGGATCTCTTTGGACTCCGCCTCGGTTAGAAGCGTTCGACCTTCCCGCCGAGCTTGGCTAAAGGTTTGCTGCACCTTGTCGCGCTCTACCGCTGTTGAAGGGGGCAGAGTGGGGGTCTCGTAGAGGGCCTTGAGGTTGTAGCTAAATCGCCACAAATAGCCGAACACCCGCGCCGCTTGATCCGGGTAGCGGTAGGTAGGGATCCCGGCTTGGTTGAGGATGTGCTCGCCCGCATCCACGCCAGCTCCCCCCATCCAACTGGCCAGAATGGGCTGCCGGGATCCACTGCGCCGCCAGGTCTCCACCACTTTCTCGGCAGTGGCCGTGGGATCCGTCATGGCTTGGGGGGTGAGGATGACCAGGCAACCCTGGCTGCCGGGATCTTGCAACACCACTTCCAAAACTTGGGCAAAGCGCTCCGGATCGGCATCCCCCAAAATGTCAATGGGATTGCCGTGGCTCCAGTGGGGCGGCAGGATCTGGTTGAGCTGCTCCAGGGTTTGGGGAGAAAGCTCGGCCAGGGATCCCCCGGCGCGAATGAGGGCATCGGTGGCCAGCACCCCTGGCCCGCCGGCATTGGTGAGGATGGTCAGGTGAGGGCCCTGAGGACGGGGCTGTTTGGCCAGCACCTCCGCCAGGTCGAAGAGATCTTCAATGTGATCCACCCGCAGCACGCCGCAACGGCGGAAGGCCGCATCCAACACTGCGTCGCTGCCGGTGAGGGAGCCCGTGTGGGAAGCGGCTGCTTGGGCCGCCGCCTGGGTGCGCCCCGCCTTGATGGCAATAATGGGCTTGCTCAGGGCCACTTCGCGGGCCGCCGACAAAAAAGAGCGGGCATCCCCGATGGATTCCATGTACAAGACAATGCTGTGGGTATGGGGATCCTCGCCCAGGTAGTCGATTAAGTCTCCCCAGCCCACATCCAGCATCGATCCCAGAGAGATAAAGGCGCTGAAGCCCACATTTTCCTGCAGGCTCCAGTCCAAAATCGAGGTGCACAGGGCCCCACTTTGGCTGATGAAGCCCACATTGCCGGGCCGGGCCATCTGGGCAGCAAAGGTGGCGTTTAAGCCCGTGTGGGGGTTTTGGATCCCCAGGCAGTTGGGGCCAATCAAGCGCAGCTTCCCAAGGACTCCGTCCCGCTGACGCGATTGGATAGTCTGCTGAATTTGCTTCTCCAGCTCCCAGCCAGCAGGGCCCGTTTCCTTGAAGCCTGCTGAAAGAACAATGGCGCCCTTGACCCCGGCTTCTACGCACTCCTGCACCACCTCGGGCACCCCCGCTGCCGGAATGGCGATAATGGCCAGATCCACCGGCTCCGGCAAAGCGGAAAGCCGCTCATAGGCCCGGATCCCCAACACCTGGTGCCGCTTGGGATTGACGGGGTAGACCGTGCCGCCAAAGGGGTGGCTGATGAGGTTCCACAACACCGTCCGCCCCACGCTGCCCTCCCGCTCCGTGGCCCCCACCACCGCCACCGAACGGGGCAGAAAAATGGGATTCAGGGGATGGGATCGGGCCCTCCAGATATCCACACTGGGATCCAGTCGTTGCCACATACCCTACTCCTTAGGCCAACACTGGTTCCGGCTGGTGGTAGAGAGCAGAATCCACCCGGCAGCCCCGATAGGCCAAAACGTACAGCTCCTTCATGTCTTGAATGAGGGGATAGCGGGGGTTGGCGCCGGTGCATTGGTCGTCAAAGGCTTGCTCCGCCATCGCCTCCAGGCGGTCGTAAAACTCCCGCTCTTTCTCCCCCAGGGCCTCGCGAATGGTGGCCGGGATCTCCAGTTTCCGCTTGAGCTCTTCGATGGCCTCAATCAGGCGCATGACCTTTTCATCGTCATCCGCCCCGCCCAACTGTAGGTAATCGGCAATTTCCGCGTAGCGGTGTTTGGCGTTGGGATAGCGGTATTGGGGAAAGATGGCCTGCTTAAAGGGGGCGTCGGTGGCGTTGTAGCGGATGACGTGGGTGATCATCAGGGCATTGGCCAGGCCGTGGGGCAGATGGAAGGTGGATCCCAGCTTGTGGGCCAGGGAGTGGCACACCCCCAAAAAGGCGTTGGCAAAGGCCATGCCGGCAATGGTGGCGGCGTAGTGAACTTTTTCTCGGGCTTCTGGATCTGCAGCACCTTTTTCATAGGCCCGCGGCAAGTAGGTCATGAGCAGCTTGATGGCTTGTAATGCCAGCCCATCGGTAAAATCGCTGGCCATCACCGACACATAGGCTTCCAGAGCGTGGGTGAGGGCATCGATACCCCCGTAAGCCGTCAGCTTCTTGGGCATCTTGAGGGTGAGATCCGGATCCACAATGGCCATGGTGGGGGTGAGGGCGTAGTCCGCCAGGGGGTATTTGATCCCCACCCGGTCATCGGTCACCACGGCAAAGGGCGTCACCTCGGAGCCGGTGCCGGAAGTGGTGGGGATGCAGATGAGCTGAGCTTTTTGTCCCAGTGGGGGCAGCTCGTAAACCCGCTTGCGGATGTCCATAAAGCGCATCGCCAAGCCATCAAACTCCACCTGGGGCTGCTCGTACATCAGCCACATCACCTTGGCCGCATCCATCGGGGATCCCCCGCCGACCGCGATGATCACATCCGGTTGAAACTGGCGCAACTGCTCCAGACCGCGATTGACGTTGCTGAGGGTGGGATCCGGCTCTACATCGTGGTACACATCCCAGCTCACGCGAATCTCATCCAAAACCTGGGTGATGGGATGCAACATGCCCAGTTCAAAGAGCGGCTTATCGGTCACCAAAAAGGCGCGTTTTTTGCCGGCCAATTCCCGCAGAGCAATGGGTAGACATCCGGGCTTGAAGTAAATCTTGGGCGGGATCCGAAACCAGAGCATGTTTTCCCGGCGTTGGGTCACGGTTTTGAGGTTGAGCAGGTGATGCGGCCCCACATTGTCGGAGACAGAGTTGCCCCCCCAAGTGCCACAGCCCAAGGTCAGAGAGGGATCCAGCTTGAAGTTGTAGAGATCCCCGATTGCCCCCTGGGAAGAGGGAGTATTGATCAACACTCGCGCCGTTTGTAGGGCATTCTCAAAGTAGGCAATATCGTCTCGATTGGCGGGATCTGTGTACAAAACAGAGGTATGCCCCCTGCCCCCGAAATTGACCAGTTGAACGGCCACTTCCACAGCAGCGTGAAAATCCTTGGCTCGGTAGAGGGCCAAGATGGGGGCCAATTTTTCGTAGGAGAAGGGCTCCTCAGGCCCCACCTTCTCCACTTCCCCGATCAGCAGTTTGGTGCCTTCGGGAACCTGGATCCCGGCCAGGGTGGCGATGGTTTGCACCGGTTGGCCCACAATGGCCGGATTGAGGCGACCGTCTTTGAGAAGGATGCGGCGCACGGCTTCGGTTTGTTCCAGATCCAAAATGTAGGCCCCCCGATGGCGAAACTCGGCCTTGACCTGCTCGTAGATGGCATCCACCACCACCACTGCCTGTTCTGAGGCACAGATCATGCCGTTGTCGAAGGTCTTGCTCAACAGAATCGAGCTGACGGCTGTGGGGATGTCGGCACTGGCATCGATCACTGCCGGGGTATTGCCCGCTCCCACCCCCAAAGACGGGTGGCCCGAAGAATAGGCCGCTTTGACCATGCCAGGCCCGCCGGTAGCCAAGATCAGCTTCACCTCAGGATGCTGCATTAAGGCCTGAGAAAGCTCGATGGTGGGCTCGTCGATCCAGCCGATCAACCCCACAGGAGCGCCCGCTGCCTCGGCAGCTTCTCTGACCACTTTGGCCGCGGCAATGGTGCATTGTTTAGCCCGCGGGTGGGGAGAAAAGATAATGCCGTTGCGGGTTTTTAGGGTGATCAGAGCCTTGAAAATGGTCGTTGACGTGGGGTTGGTTACCGGCACAATACCTGCCAAAAGACCCACCGGTTCAGCAATTCTCTCGTAGCCAAAACTCTCATCCCGCTCGATAACCCCGCAGGTTTTCTCGTGTTTGTATTTGTTGTAAATGTATTCTGAGGCAAAGTGATTTTTGATCACCTTGTCTTCCACAATGCCCATGCCGGTTTCCTGTACCGCCAGCTTGGCCAACGGGATCCGTTCGTTGTTGGCAGCCAGAGCGGCTTTGTGAAAAATCCGGTCTACCTGTTCTTGGGTGAAAGTTGCATATTCAGCTTGGGCAGCCTTCACCTGCTGGATCAAGGTTTCCAGCTCGGCTAGATTGGTTACTGGCATCGGTGGATCCCTCCAAAACTCATCAAGACTTAGACGATAGGAACAATTGACAATCGGATAGTTGGAAATAGTCGAATAACCCGAATGGCAATCTAGGCGCCAACAGGAGCAGGAACTTGGATTTCGGTGGTCAGGGTGGGGGGATGGGTGAGCGTATTGTGAATGATGCAGGCATCAACTGCTTTTTCCAGACCCTTTTGATGCCTTTCGTCCAGCGGGATCCCGATTTTGACTTGGATGCGAATGTTGTCTAGGCGAGCCGGATGCTCAACTTTCTCCGCCGTGACCACCACAGCCAACCCACTGGGATCCAACTGTCGCGCTTCCAGATATTTGACGGCATAAAAACCAACACAGGCACCCAGAGAAGCCAAAAACCATTCCGGCGGCGTCATTCCCTGATCTCGACCGTGGTTGTCCAAAGGCTGATCGCTGAGAATGCGGTGCCCTCGACTTTCTGCTTGAAACTGAACGCCATCGCGGTAGGTGACGCAAACTTCCATTGGGGATCCCTCCTCTTGGGGTATTCTTCAGTTCACATAGAGTCCGTAAAGTTAGCCTGGGGATCAACTTGGATTCCAGTCAGCTCAGGGCCAATCTGGAGACGGTGCAGAGGTTCTAGAGATTAACTGTGAATCACTTCGGATCTAAGCGTGACCTGGCTATGCTGACCCAAGCCGCAACTGCAGAATTGTCAAATAGCCACCAGTCCTTGATCCCGAAAGATTTGTAAGGCATGATTCACCTGTTCGGGTGTGGGTGGATCGACATCGGCAAGGGTGTAAGGCAATCCCAATTGCTGCCATTTGTATTCCCCCATCTTGTGAAAGGGCAAAACTTCCACTCGCTCCACGTTGGATAAGGTGGCCACAAACTCGGCCAGGCCCTTAATGTTTTCCTCGGGATCCGTCAGCCCCGGAACAAGTACAAAACGAATCCAGGTGGGCTTGTGGATCTGGTCTAAATAGCGGGCCAGATTAAGAGTGGGTTCTAGCGAAACACCGGTAACCTTTCGATACAGCTCCGGCAGATAAGACTTGATATCCAGCAACACCAAATCTGTATGCTCCAACACAGGCTTGGCTGCTTCCAGTTGCCCATAGCCAGAAGTATCCAAAGCCGTGTGCAAGCCCAACTCATGACAGCGACGGAAGATCTCGGCCACGAAGTCAGGTTGCAGCAAAGGCTCTCCCCCGGTAACCGTAACTCCCCCCCCTCGCAAGTAATTCCTGTAGCGTTGGATCTCGGCAATCAAAGACTCAACCGTAACAAGCTGTCCCGCCTGCGGATCCCGACAGTCGGGGTTGTGGCAATACAAACAGCGAAGTGGACAACCCTGTGTAAAAATTACGAAGCGGATTCCTGGCCCATCGACGGTGCCACAGGTTTCCACCGAGTGAATGCGCCCAGCAATTGGTGTCAGGGGGTTCATAACGGTATCCATACTTTTATCCTGGATGACTTTTGCAAAATATCAATCAATCTTGAGGTTTTCTTCCAGATTGCTAACTCAGGTTAAATAGAACACATCAGGTTAAATAGAACACAGTTTCCATTTCTCTTTGGATTAGGTTGGGGCTAGATTTTTTTAGATCCCTAGGGTCTTTTAGCTAGACCGCTGCTATCCTGGCTGGAAGGGAGAAAGGGGGATAAAAAGCCGAAAGGGCAGCTTGGGGATCCCACCCAGCTCAGACCGATGGGTCGTGTGGGCTAGGCACAGAAGTATCCACCGCGATGCCGTGTAGGCGATGGGCCTTGGGATCAAAATCCTTCGGGAAATGGGTATAGGCATCGACATCTGCGTGATCCAGCAGGGCGCCTTCTAAGAGGGCCTCTCGAAAATCGCTGCCAAAGAGGAGACATCCCCGCAGATCGGCTCCCAATAGGTTAGCTCCGCTGAAGTCGGCATAGCTGAGATCGCACCCCCGCAAATTGGCCCCCGCCAAGTTGGCCCCACTGAAATCGGCATAGCTGAGATCGGCGCCAGCCAAATGGATCCCCTGCAGCTCAGCCCCCTGCAAATCGATCTCCCGAAAATCGCGCCGTCCTGAGGCATACTGGCTGACCAGATCCGCAGCGCTACAAACAGTCATGATCATCGGGCCTCCTCGGTTATCGATGGGGGATCCCTTCCCTCGACCCTGGTGTGGGCGGACTTCAGGGATCCCCAGGCTGGTCTTTTAGCAGTGTTGATGGAACGTGCGGTTAATGACATCCAGTTGCTGCTCGCGGGTGAGCTTGATGAAGTTCACCGCATAGCCGGAAACCCGGATGGTGAGCTGTGGGTAGAGCTCCGGGTGCTCCATGGCATGCAGCAGGGTCTCGCGGTTGAGAACATTGACGTTGAGGTGGAAACCGCCATCCCGCATGTAGCCATCCAGCAGCCCCACTAGATTGGCAACCCGCTCCTCCGCTGTGCGACCTAGGGCCGCCGGCACAATCGAGAAGGTGTTGGAGATCCCATCCAGAGCGTCGTCGTAGGGCAGCTTGGCCACCGAAGCCAGCGACGCCACCGCCCCCTTGGTGTCCCGGCCGTGCATGGGGTTGGCCCCTGGGGCAAAGGGCTCGCCCGCTCGCCGCCCGTCGGGGGTGTTGCCGGTTTTCTTGCCGTAGACCACGTTGGAGGTGATGGTGAGGATGGACTGGGTGGGCACCGCATTGCGGTAGGTCTTGTGCTTGCGCAGCTCCGCCATGAAGGTCTGCACCAGTTGCACCGCAATGGAGTCAACTCGGTCGTCGTTGTTGCCGTATTTGGGGAAGTCGCCCTCCACCGCGTAATCCACCACTAGGCCCCGCTCATCCCGGATGGCCCGTACCCGCGCGTATTTGATGGCGGATAGGGAGTCGGCTGTTACCGACAGGCCGGCCAACCCAAAGGCCATGGTGCGCAGCACGTCCCGGTCGTGCAGGGCCATCTCCAGGCGCTCGTAGCAGTACTTGTCGTGCATGTAGTGGATGATGTTCATGGTGTTGACGTAGGTTTTGGCCAGCCAGGCCATCATCTGCGCCATGCGCGGCCACACCTCGTCGTAGTCCAGGACATCGGCGGTGATGGGGGCGAAAGCAGGAGCCACCTGCTCGCCGGAGATCTCATCCCGACCGCCGTTGATGGCATAGAGCAGGCACTTGGCCAAGTTCACCCGCGCTCCAAAAAACTGCATCTGCTTGCCGATGCGCATGGCCGACACACAGCAGGCGATGCCGTAGTCATCCCCCCAGTAGGGGCGCATCAAGTCGTCGTTTTCGTACTGGATGGAGCTGGTTTCAATGGAGACCTTGGCGCAGTAGCGCTTGAAGGCTTCCGGCAGCCGCTCCGACCAGAGCACGGTCAAGTTGGGCTCGGGCGCCGGCCCCAGGTTGTAGAGGGTATGCAGCATGCGGAAGCTGGTTTTGGTAACCAAAGGCCGCCCATCCAGGCCCATGCCGCCGATGCACTCGGTAACCCAGGTGGGATCCCCGCTGAATAGCTCGTTGTACTCGGGCGTGCGCAAAAACCTGACCATGCGCAGCTTCATAACAAAGTGGTCAATGAGCTCCTGGGCCTCTTCCTCGGTGAGGATCCCGGCCTGCAGATCCCGCTCGATGTAGATGTCCAGGAAGGTGGACACCCGCCCCAAGGACATGGCCGCCCCGTTTTGCTCCTTGACGGCTGCCAGGTAGGCCAGGTACAGCCATTGGATGGCTTCGCGGGCGTTGGCTGCCGGACGGCCCAGGTCAAACCCGTAGCGGGATCCCATCTCTTTCAGCTCTTGTAGGGCCTTAATCTGCTCGGAGAGCTCCTCCCGCAGGCGGATGGTCTCTTCGTCCATCGTGTCCAGGTCTAGACTGGCTTTTTGGGCCTGCTTGTCTTCGATGAGCCGATCCACCCCGTAGAGGGCCACCCGCCGGTAGTCCCCAATGATGCGACCCCGACCGTAGGCATCGGGCAGGCCGGTGATGATCCCGGAGCGGCGGCAGCGGCGCATCTCTTCGGTATAGGCGTCAAAAACGCCGTCGTTGTGGGTTTTGCGGTACTGGGTAAAAATTTCCTTGGTGCGGGGATCCAACTCGTAGCCATAGGCTTTGAGGGAAGACTCCACCACGCGGATGCCGCCAAAGGGCATGATGGCCCGCTTCAGAGGTTTGTCCGTCTGCAGCCCCACAATCTGTTCCAGCTCTGGGTCGATATAGCCAGGGGCGTGGCTGGTGATGGTAGAGGGAACAGCGGTATCGGCATCTAGGATCCCTCGCTCTCGCTCCAGAGCCATCAAATCCTTGACCTTGGCCCACAGCCGCTGGGTGCGCTCGGTGGCTGCAGCTAAGAAGGTTTCATCACCGGTGTAGGGGGTGTAATTGCGCTGAATAAAGTCTCTGACGTCGATGGAGCGCTGCCAGGATCCCGGCGCAAAATCGCTCAAAACTTTTTGACCGGCTGCGTTGGATCCTGTCCTTGGTTCCGCCTTCAATTCTGTAGGTGATGCTACAGAACGCTGCACACTGGCAACCATAACCATCCTCCCGGCTATTACGCCTGATAATCTATCGACAGGGCGAGGCAGCACCCCGGCCTTTGCCCCACGCAGGCTCCAAAAGAGAGCTAAAGAACCAATAGATCTCTGCAAGGCTTATAGGGATCCTACGAAGGGCTTTTAGCAACTCTTCTGTTTCTTTTTTAGGCGTTCTAAATACACCTCGCCTGATTTAATTTTAGTCCCTTGCGCTCTGAGGATATTTTCGGTTGCGTGATTTTTTAATCTTATTTTCATCCTATTTTTTAATGCTGTTTTAATATCTTCTTAACGTTGTTTTACGCTTTTCCATCGGCAAATGGCGGGCCTATGCTGAGGTAGGACGGCCCAGGTCGTCTGTTGCCGTGAGAACGTCAGGATACTCGGCCTTTGCCTTAGCAGTGCCTTGCTCTATGAACCAGTCCAATCGAATCGTCCAAGGGATCCATCACCTGCACTTCTATCTTTGGGATCTGCCCCGTTGGCAGGAACACTTTTGTCAGGTTTGGGGCTTCCGAATGGAAGGACAGCTCGGCAGTACCCTCTGTCTGCGTCAGGGATCCCTGCGCTTGCGCCTGTCTCAGCCTGCTTGCCCTGGGGATGAGGTGGATCGCTATTTACAGCAACATTCCCCTGGCGTGGTGGATGTGGCCTTAGCGGTGGGGGAGCAAGAGCTGTCGGGCTTGACAGAGCTTCTGCAGAGGCGAGGAGCCCAAGTGGAGTGGATCCCGGCAGAAGAGGAAGGCGGCCCCACTCTGCGCCTGCGCACCCCCTATGGACTTCGGCATTCTTTGCTCCCCGGCTCAGGGATCCTCGATTCAGCTCCCGCCGAGGAGAACTTGTTTTCCCACTGGGATCATGTGGTGTTGAATGTGGAGCGGGGATCCCTGCAGGCGGCAGCGGATTGGTATGGGCAGGTGCTGGGTTGGCGGCCTTTGTATCGCTACAGCATCCGCACCGACAACTCCGGCCTAGAAAGTGTGGTGGTGGGAGATCCTGAAGCAGGGATCCAATTGGCCATCAACGAGCCCACCTGTGCCGCTTCCCAGATTCAAGAGTTTTTGGATGCCCATCGTGGCCCCGGCCTGCAACATGCGGCGTTGCATAGCTCGGATATCGTTGCCGGTGTGCGCCGGCTGCGACAGGGGGGCGTAAACTTTCTGCAGGTGCCGTCGGAGTATTACACAAACCTGGCAAGGGAGCTGGCTTCTGGAGCAATACTCCGTTCTGGTGGGTTGCCCCCCGCCATCTCCTGGCACGACTTGGTGGAGCAGCAGCTCCTTTTGGATGCCACCTTGCCTGCTTCTGATTCCCCACACCCCCCCCTGTTGTTGCAAACCTTCACTCAGCCTCTGTTTGGTCGGCCCACGTTTTTTTTCGAGGTCATCCAACGATTGGGTGGAGCCACAGGCTTTGGCGAAGCCAATTTTCAAGCCCTGTTTGAAGCTCTAGAACGCCAACAGCGACAACGGCAGAAGGCTCGGGCCTGTTAACACCCTCGTCAACGCTCTGGGGATCCGGTGGGAGCACTAGGGGAATGTCTCCAGTTCAATCAACACAACTGCACCCAGAGTTTCCAGCCGACCGTTCGGGTATGCGGAAGGCGGTCAACTCAAGACA
Organism: Thermostichus sp. MS-CIW-36; assembly: GCF_054059035.1. Classification (NCBI taxonomy): domain Bacteria; kingdom Bacillati; phylum Cyanobacteriota; class Cyanophyceae; order Thermostichales; family Thermostichaceae; genus Thermostichus; species Thermostichus sp. MS-CIW-36. Next base: position 66,238 of record NZ_JBSSBR010000009.1, on the reverse strand, counting down.
ATTGGGCAGCAACGGCTTTCAACAGGTGTTTTTGGTCAACGGGCTTCGTCAAATAGGCATCGGAGCCAAAGCATAACCCCTGTTCAATCTCTTCGGGAGAGATTTTCGAGGAGAGAAAGACGAAGGGGATGTGAGCTGTAGACTGATCCCATCTCAGGGCATCCAGCACCCCATAGCCGTTCAGCTTGGGCATCACCACATCGCACAACACCAAGTCGGGCATCAGGGTGCGCACCATCTGCAAGCCCTCTTCTCCATCGGTGGCCGCCACCGTGTCGTACCCCGCTCGTTGCAACACCTTCTGCAGATAGGTGCGAATAGAGGGTTCGTCTTCAATCACCAGGATGCGTTTGGACATAACTTTGTAAAAAAGCAAGCAAAAACCCAGCCCAGCCTGTCGGGCCCACTATCCACTTCCCGGAGCAACAGAGATCCGAGTTGATGCAGGAGCAAGTAAAAGAACTATAGGGGCAGTGTAGGGAAACCCTGAGGAAAAAAACTCCGCCAAATCGCTCATTCTGGGATCCCACGGCTCTGCAAAAATCCTGGTAGCGTGAGGGACAACTTTCCTTGTCCGTAGATTTGCGGTTATGCCAGGTAGCCCAAACTCCTCTCCTCCTTTGGGAGAGGGGCCGGGGGGGAGGGCAGCCTATTCTGAGGTCAGTTGTCGTTCCATCAGGCGGGCGAGAGCGGCGGTGGGAGTGGTCTGCCCTTGCAGCAACTGGTGAACCTCTTGAGTAATGGGCACGGGGATCCCGTGTTGGGCGGCAATTTTTACAACGACCGGAGCTGTGTAAACGCCCTCGGCAGTACCCTCCATTTCGGCCAAAATCTGCGACAAAGGCTTGCCCTGGCCCAGCCCGTAGCCCACCCGGTAGTTGCGACTGAGGGAACTGTGACAGGTGGCCAGCAGATCCCCCAACCCCGACAGGCCGTTGAAGGTTTCTGCCCGTGCCCCCAGCTTGGATCCCACCCGGATCATCTCTGCCAGGCCGCGGGTAACCAGAGCCGCACGAGCATTGGCCCCCAGTTGCAAGCCATCACACACGCCAACAGCGATGGCGATAACATTTTTCAGGGTGCCGCCTAGCTCCACTCCCAGCGGATCGCTGCTGGTATAGAGGCGGAACCGCTCCGAGGAAAGGGCATACTGCACCTGCACAGCGGCCCAGGGATCCCGGCTGGCCACCACTGCCGCTGCCGGCAAGCCTTGGCGGATCTCCGCCGAAAGATTAGGCCCCGAAAGCACCACCAGGGGCTGCTCCGGGAAGGTGGCCCCCCAGATTTGGGTAGGGGTCAGAAGCTGCAGTGGATCCAACCCTTTGGTGGCCGAGACCAAAATTGCCTGCGGCGGGATCCCCACTTGGCGCACCGCTTCCACCACAGGGCGTACCCCCGCCATAGAGACGGCTGAGATGAGGATTTGGGATCCCTGGAGCACCTCTGCCAAATCCAGGCCCTTGCGGCGATCCCAAACCCGCACCCGGTGCCCTTGCCCCTGAGCCAGCATTGCCAGGGTACTTCCCCAAGCCCCGGCTCCCAAAATGGCAACGCTTTGAGGAGATGTTGGGCTTTGGCCTTCTGCGCTAGTGTTCATCTAATCTGTTCACCCGCAGACTTTCTCTTAAGCTTTCTTCGTAGGATGCCTCTCAAAAAACCTGCACCGGCGAAGGGAAGACCAACGGCAAAGGTTAGTATGGGTGGATACCAAATCATGGGTTAGCTCGAGAGCAGACGACATGGCAGAAGCAGGGATCCCCCGTCTTCCTCCTGAGGTAGCCGCCAAGATGGGAACCTGGCAGCACGGCTATGCCCTTACCAATGGCATTCAACTGCACTATGTCACCCAAGGGGAAGGGGAGCTGGCGATCTTGTTGCACGGTTTCCCGGAGTTTTGGTACTCCTGGCGGCATCAGATTCCGGTGTTGGCGCAGCGGTTTCGCGTGGTGGCACCCGATATGCGCGGCTACAACGATTCCGACAAACCGGATCACGGCTATGACCTGGATACCCTTACCGAGGATATCCGCGGCTTGCTAAGCCACTTTGGGGCCCGAAGAGCGGTGGTCGTAGCCCACGATTGGGGGGGAGCCATTGCCTGGCACTGGGCGCAATTTTTCCCTGAGGAGATTCGCAAGCTGGCCGTCCTCAATTCTCCCCATCCGGCCTGCTTTCGCCGGGAATTCTTGAGCAACTTGGATCAACTGCGCCGCAGTTGGTACCTGTTCTTTTTTCAATTGCCTTGGCTGCCAGAGTGGGTGCTGCAGTGGGATTTGGGAGATTGGGTGCGCCGCATTTTCCAGGAAACCTCGGTGCGCAAAAGCGCCTTCACCCGCCACGACCTCAAGCTCTACCAAGAGGCCCTCTCCAAACCCAAGGTTCTCACCTCTGCCCTCAACTACTACCGCCAGCTGTTTAACCTGCCCACCTTGCAGAACCTGTTTTTGCAGCCCATGCGGCAAATCCTCGCCCCTACCCTGCTGATTTGGGGAGAAGAAGACTTTGCCCTCAGCCGCGAGCTAACCGAGGGGATGGATCCCTTTTTCCCCAACGGCCTGCGCAAGGAGTACATCCCCGAATGCGGCCACTGGGCGCAACAGGAAGCGCCGCAAACCGTAAATCGGCTGCTGATGGAGTTTCTCTAGTGGGCCGGGCTTGGGATCCGCCCTTTACCATCTCCGAGAGTTCACCCTAGAATAATCCACTGAGTTCTACGGGAGAACCGGCATGGCCCTGGAGTATCCATCCCATCTGCGCTACGTGGACACCCACGAGTACATCCATGTTGAGGATGATATTGCGGTGATTGGGATCACAGCTTATGCCGTCGATCAACTGGGGGATATCGTTTTCGTGGGCTTGCCCGAAGAAGGGACAGAGATTGAAAAAGGGGAAAGCTTTGGCTCGGTGGAATCGGTCAAAGCCGTCGAAGATCTCTATGCCCCTCTTTCTGGAGAGGTGGTGGCCGTGAATACAGCGGTGGTGGAGAGCCCCGAAAGCCTTGCCGACGATCCCTATGGCGATGGCTGGCTGATCAAGGTGCGCATTGCCAACCCCGAAGATCTCGAGGACACCATGAGCGCCGAAGCCTACGCCAGTTTGGTGGAGGGATCCTAAACTCCAGCAGTTGGCCCTGAACTACAGCAAAGTCTCTCGGTTACCCCCCTCAGCTTTGGCCCGGTAGAGGGCTTTGTCGGCAGCAGCCAGCAGACTTTGTGGGTCAGTTCCCTCTCCCAGCTCCAGCAGAGAGGCGATGCCCACACTGCAGCTTAGGGAGATGGTCTCCGTCCCCGCCTGCACCAACAGGGTCTGGACAGCCTGCCGCAAGCGTTCTGCCAGCCCTAGGATCTGCGAGTTCGGGATCCCGCGCGCCAGCAGGGCAAACTCATCGCCCCCCAAGCGGGCCACCAGATCGTCTTGGCGAACGTGAGCTTGCAGTCGCCGCGCCACCTGGATCAAGGCTTGATCCCCAGCCCAGTGCCCCCAGCGGTCGTTGATTTGCTTAAACCCATCCAAATCCAGATAGAGCACGTGGAGGGGAATGCGATGGCGAAGGGCAAAGGGGATCTCCAGCTCCAGTTGCTCCAGGAAAAAACGTCGGTTATACAGACCGGTTAGCGGGTCATAGAGGGCAGCAGTGGCCATTTGCAAAAAGAAGGCTTCTTCTGCCGCGTTGTAGTAGGCAAACTTGAGGGTGCTGGCCCCCACTTGAATGTAATCCCCATCCTTCAGGAGAACGCGGCTGACGCGCTCGCCGTTAACATAAGTGCCGTTGAGGCTCTCCAGGTCGGTGAGAACATAACCCTCACTTTCTCTTTCCAGCCGACAGTGCTGCCGGGAGACGGCGTGATCCAAGAGCTGAATGTCCGCGCGGTGGCTGCGCCCCAAAACTCCACCCCTCGCCAAGGGAAACGTCATGCCCACATTGGCGCCGCTGAGCACCGTTAGAAAGGCCGCAGTTGCCTCAGGCTGGGGTCTGCGCTCGTAAAACTCCAAGGGGATCTGAGTGGTTGGCTCCTCTGGCAACTGAGAGAGAGGGTCGAGAGGCATGGAGAGGCCCAACGAATTGTGCGGGTTAGCAGTAAGCACTCGTTATATCCGTATTATGTCGGTTTTCCCCAGGCCGTGTTTGGGTGAGCGAGGGATGTCTCGCCGGTTCTGATCTGTAAACTTGCGGAACTCTGGAGTTTATCGTATACCATCGCACGCGGTGAGGCCCTCAGTTGAGAGCTACGCGAGGATTCCATCCCGCCTGCGCGGTTGTATCGGCCAGCTGTGGGAAGAAGCTCAATGGCAAACCCCAATTTCCCCAGGATCCCAAGTATTTTTCGGGATAACTCAAAAAACGGGTTCGGTTTGCCCCTCGTTCCCTGATTTCGAGAAGAGGCTCTCTCCTCTATGTCCTACAGATCCTCTGACTTCTGAAGAGTTGCCGAGGCGGCCTAGAATGGGGCTGGGATCCCTGAGAGGAGGAGTGGGGCATGATCAGGCCCAATTCTGCCCATCTATTGACCCCGGATTTTCGCCTCAGCCTGTCGGTGTTGGCTTTGGCGGTGCCGCTGTTCTGGCTTTCGTTTTGGGCGGGGCTAGGGGTGGGCCTGTTTGGCCTGTTTTTGGTGGTGCAGACCTCTCTGATCGGGCTGGCCTTTACCAGGACGGCGCTGCAGGTCTACAGCGGCTCCAAGCGCATCCGCGAGTTTCCCTACAGCGAGTGGCAGGATTGGCAAATTTTCTGGCCGCCGCTGCCGGTGTTGTTCTTTTTTCGAGAAACCCGGAGCATTCATTTTTTGCCGATGCTGTTTAACCCTGCCGAGCTAAAGATGTGTTTGGAAGAGCGGGTGGGCCATCTCCGCGCCCAACATCGGTCTCAAGGATCCCCGCCGATTGCTGGTCCGGGTAGCTCCCGCCGATGAGTGGCTCCGCCTTGTGGGTTTGGCAGCAGGCAGAGAGATGGCGCTGGCTGGAGTGTCAGCTTTTGGCGGAGTGGCCTCACGCTTTTGGCTCTCGCCAAGGTCATCCCCATCCCCCATCTCAGTTGGCCGCCCGGCTGCAACTGCCCCCTGAACGGGCCGCGTGGGGCCATCAGGTGCATGGCTGCAACTGGGTTTGGGCAGATGGGATCACCGAAACCCTTGGACAGAAGGGAGAGCAGGACTGCTCTGTTGGTCAAGGGATCCCTACCCGCTCTCAGGCAGATGCGGTCATTGCCCGCCGCCAAGGAGATTCTGCCTGGGTCTGCACCGCTGACTGTGTGCCGATTTTGGTGGCCAGCCAAGAATGGGTGGCGGCCATTCACGCCGGGTGGAGAGGCACTGCTGCGGGGATCTTGTCCAAGGTGCTGCAGGAGTTTTTACAGGCGGGGATCCCTGCTGCTGGGATCCGCGTGGCCATCGGGCCCTCTATTTCGGGGTCGGTCTATCAGGTGTCAGAGGAGGTGGCGGAGCAGGTGCTGCAAAGCCTACCCCCAGGGCTGGATGCCCGCGCCGCTCTCTTGCCCGATCCTCTGCCTGGCAAGGTTCGCCTGGATCTGCGCTGGGTCAACGGTGCCCAAGCCCAAGCCCAAGGGATCCCCCCTGAACACATTGCCGTCAGCCCCCATTGCACCCTCAGCCAACCCCAAGATTTCTTTTCCTACCGCCGCGATGGATCCCTGAAGGATGAGCAGGGCCGTCATTGCGTGCAGTGGTCGGGAATCGGCCTGCGGTCGTAGGAAGACTTAGCCCGGCTCTGCCCAGAGGAACCGGAGGCAGTGGCTATAATTGCGCTCAAGATAGGGCTCTTAAAATAAACTAATCCTAGCCGGCGAGGATCCCATGTTTCGCAGCGTTACCTTTTGTGGATTGTCTTGGATGGCTTTGTCCCTGGCGCTTGCTTTGCCTGAAGGGGTTAATGCTCAAACCTCTCTAACCGGCATCAACCGTGACAGCGTACTGCAACTGAACCTTGGGTCGGGACGCAGCCTCCCTCGGGTACCTGTGGGCGGTTCGGGTTCTGAGGAGGGCCGGGATCCTGCTGCTCCTTCGGCACAAATGTGGGCAGAGTGGCATATTCGCGCCAATGTCTGCACCGGAAACCTCTCCACAGAAGAGTTGGCAGAGCTGTTTCCATTGGTGAATCAAGCTCTAGTGGATGCCGTTTGCCGGGGAGGAAGTTAAAGGTTGCCCAGGCTGGCGGTAAGGTGAAGAAGGAGCCTCTAGGTCGCTGCTGCATGGATTTTGAGAAACTTTTGGAGGAATGGGTTGCAGCCTTTGCCCAAGTGGCCGAAGAAAGTTTGGCCTCTTTGGAGACTGCCCTGATGGAGCTGGCAGAGCACTTGGCTGTGCCTTTACAGGAAACCCTTAGGCAGTGGGAAGCCCTCTGGAATCTGGAGGAGGAAGTGGAGCTGGAGCCTGAGCCAGAACCCTTTGAGGAAACCTTCAACCCTTCTGTGGGCGAATCGTTCACCGCCAGTCGTTTCTTCGTCAGCCCGATAGGATTTGGGGGCGTGGTTGTTTACACTTACGTGGCTTCGCCGCCAGAATACATCGGGGATCCCACCTGCCGCTACAATGCCCATTCTCCAGAGTTGCGCTGTGCCGTCAATCCCTACGGCCCCTGTGAGGGCTGTCCCCACTATGAGCCCCGGAATGAGCCCCGATGAAGGGTGACCGCCTGATTGTTGCGCTGGATACTCCTTCTCAAGAGCAGGCTTTGGAGTGGGTGGACTCCTTGCCGCAGGTGCTGTGGTGGAAGGTGGGTCTGGAGCTGTTCACTGCTGCGGGTTCTTCCATCCTGCAGGCTCTCAAGGAAAGGGGCAAGCGCATTTTTCTGGATTTGAAGCTGCACGACATTCCCCACACTGTGGGGAGGGCCACGGCGGTGGCCGTCAGCTATGGAGTGGATCTGCTCACCGTCCATGCTGCCGGTGGCAGTGCTATGTTGCGCTCAGCCGCGGCAGCCGCCCAGGGCAGTTCTTGTCGGCTGTTGGCGGTTACCCTCTTAACCAGCATCAGCCCCCCGCAGGTGCGACAGGAACTGGGCATCGAGATGGATCCCGCCGACTATGTGTTGCATTTGGCCCGGCTGGCTCAAGCTCAAGGCTTTACTGGACTGGTTTGCTCTCCTCAGGAGGTCTCGCGGTTGCGCCAAGCTTTGGGGCCGGAGGTTTTGCTGGTTACTCCTGGGATCCGTCTGGGCCAAGCCAAGGCGGGGGATGGAGAGGAGGATCAACAGCGCATCTGCACGCCCGACGAAGCTCTGCGGGCAGGAGCCGATTATCTGGTGGTGGGCCGCCCCATCACCGCTTCTCCCGATCCCGTGGCCGCCTTGCGGCGCTTCCAAGCCTCATGGGATGCTGCCGGGTGAGGGTGTGGGGAGATGCCCGATGTTATTGGGGTAGTTCTGTAATGCAACGACGCCGTAGGCTTGTGCAGTGGATCCCTGAAAAAAGGCCGGCTGGATCCGGCAGGAGATGTTGGCTAGGAGTCGGTTTGTCGGTGGTTTTGGGCCTGGTCAGCACTCCTGGGCGCGTTAGGGGTGCGGAGCATTTCGTTCCGCCAAGAGGGGAAACTTGCCTGGCTGCTCCTCAGGTTTGGGCTGAGGCTCTAACGGAGCAGTTGCCTTTGTTTCTCAATCTGGCCTTGAGCCGCTCCCGCTCTGAGTTTCAGGTTGTGCTGGTGGGGAAGCCGGAGGTTGAAATGCTCTCTCCAGGGTCTCTGGCCCGCTTACGCCAACAGGAGCTGGCTCCGGTTTTGCCGGACACCGCAACTGCTGTTTCGCCAGAAGCTTTTCGGCTGTATTTCACCACGCTGGAGCGCCGCTTGGTCTTGCCCCAACACCCCCAAAAGGAGGGCAACTCCTTGGCCGGTCGGCGCAGCGAAACCCTGCAACTGGCCTACGAGGCTTATGTTCTGCGGGCTGCTCCTGGGGATCCCTGGCAGTTGGTGCGTCTGCAGGTAACCGGATCGGGGATCCCCATTCGCGATGTAACGAATGGACTCACTGCCCAGGCCATCCGCCGCTGGCAACAGTCGGGTTGCCCCTTGACGGGCGATCTAGAGTTGACTAGACCTTCTCTCTAGCGGCGCGGAGCGCTTTGCGTCAGCATGAGTGCGGGAGTATGTCACGCGGGGAGATTCTCTTTTGGAAGTAACGAAGGGGCACTTTTTCTCCCCAACCGGCCAAGAGTAGAGGGCGTTGGATGTTCTGCTGCCGGTCGAGTGCCCACCCCGTGTAGGGATAGTGTTCTGCACTGCTCATGCGAACAGGCTAGGGTTTACCCATGAAGTTTCCCCCCGCCACACCCCGCCCGGGCAAGCGGCTGCCCCGCGGCTCATTTCCCCGCCTGAGCTCCTCCAACAGGGACAACCATCGCCGTCGGCGTTTGGTTGGTTTTGGTTTCATGGGCCACTGGCTGCTATGGGGAGGGATGGGCCTTCTTTTGGGGCAGCGACTCCGCTCTTGGGGGCAACCGGCTCCTCTGCAGTGGTGGCGCGTTTTGCCGGTGAGCAGTTCTGAGGGATCCCTGACTTTTGTCCAACCGGAACTGCCTCTCTACCACTCGTTCGCGTCAGTGGTGCGGAGCGCTTTTGCCGACAGGCTACTGCCCTGGCTGGCTCAGGGAACCGGGATCTCGGCTGAAGGGATCCTGCACATCTTCTCAGCTATGGCCTGCTTGGCCATTCTGCTGTTGTGCTGGAGCTGGGGCAACTTCTGGAGTGCCGGTCTATGGGGACTCAGCCCCTGGGTGTTGACCCAAGGGTTGGAGCCAGGCAGCGAGATTTTGGGCAGCCTGGTTTTGCTTTGCAGTTGTGGTGTTGGGCCGGGATCCACCTTGCGCTGGTGGGGTCTGGCCTTAGCTTGTGCCCTGTCTTATAAGGTTTGGCCCTTGGCTCTGCTCTGGGCGGGGCTGTGGACGAGCCAGCAGTGGCCACGGCAACCGTTGCGTTCGCGTCAGCAGTGCGGGGCATCAGGACTGCTTTTGCTGCTGCTGGTGATGGGTTTTTCCTGGTTGGGACGGATTGATTGGCCAGCTACCTCTGCTGAGGTGATTCCCCATCCTCTCAGCTCCCAAGGTGGCTTGGCCGTTTTGGCTACTTTGATGCTGCCCTTGGGGTTGAGCTTGGTGCGGTTGGGCTGGCCCTGGGCAGAACGGCAGCAAGCCCTGCTCAGCTTGGCCGGTTTGGGCCATGTCCTCTGGATGGGGGCGCTGGCGACATGGTTTTGGGATCCCCAAGTGAACACCCTACAGCAAAGTGCTCGCTGGGGTTTGGTGGTGCTCCCCTTCCTGTGCCTGAGCGCCGGTGGTGTCTTAGCAGAGATCCCCTACCGGAGCTGGCGGCGGGTTTTGGGATCCCTGCTCTTGGGCAGTTCTTTCTTGCTATCGTGGCAGGCATTGGCCTAAGGTATTCTTTCTCTTGCTTGCCATGACCCAGACCTCGTCCGCATCGGCACCGCGTAGCACTTCGCGGCCCTTGTTGCAAACCCTTTTTGCCCAACGGGCTCAGGCTGTGATCCCTTCTCCTTTCGGGGCGGAGATCCCAGGGGCGGTGCCAGTGGTTACCAGTTTTACCTTTGGGCTGGCGGATCCGCGTCTGTTCCCCAAGGCCGACTTGGCGCGGGCCACGGCGGAGGTGTTGGCAGAGGATGGGGACAATGCCCTCAATTACGGCGGCACGTTTGCCGGGCTGATCGACGTGGTGCTGCAGTTGATGCGGGATAGAGGGGTAGAGGCCCAGCCGGAAAACCTACTGATCGGCTATGGCTCTGGGCAGATCCTCGGCCTGTTGCCTCAGGTCTTTGTGGAGCCGGGGGATGTAGTCATTGTGGAAGGGCCCACCTTCATGGGGGCTGTCAGCCGTTTTGCGGCGGCAGGGGCGCGTCTGATCTCGATTCCGGTGGATGGGGAAGGCATGGTGGTGGATCGCCTGGAAGAGGTGCTGCGCGATCTGGCTCGCCAAGGGATCCGCCCCCGATTTGTCTATACCATTCCCACCTTCCAAAACCCCAAAGGCTGCACCCTCTCTGGGCCACGGCGGCAGAAATTGGTGCAGTTGGCAGCTGAGTACGGTGTGGTGGTGGTGGAGGACGAGGCCTACTACGACCTGCGCTTTGCCGGGGATCCCTTGCCCAGCTTGGCTGCGCTGGATCGGGAAGGCTGGGTTCTTCATGTGGGCACCTTCTCCAAGATTGTGGTGCCGGGGGTGCGGGTGGGCTGGGCCTGTGGTCACCCTGAGATCATCCGCCGCCTGGAGATGTTTCGCAGCGAGGGATCCCTGGGGCCCTTTCTGGGCCGGGTGGTGGCCCGCTATTGCGGGGAGGGCCGTCTGCAAAGCCACATTCAACTCCTCACCCGTCGCTACCGAGAAAAGTGCCAGGTGATGCTGGAGGCCATCGCTCAATATTTTCCGCCCGAAGTCAAGGTGGAGGCCCCTGGGGGTGGATTTTTCGTCTGGTGTGAGCTGCCCCCTTCCCTAAGCGCCAGCACCTTGTTGCAGGCTACCCGTGCCCTGGGGGTCACCTTCCTGCCGGGCACCCACTGCTTTGCCGATGGCCAAGGAGACCATGCTCTGCGCCTGGCCTTCAGCTATCAACCCGAGGAGCGCATTGTCAGTGGGATCCAGACCATTGGGGAACAACTGTACAGACTGATACACTCTTGCGCCAGCGGTGCGGAGCAGCAAGGGAAGGAGCTCTCCAAAAGCATGGATCCTTGAAGCCCAGAGCGCAGATTTCCCGCTCACCTGCCCCCCACAGCCTTGGCCACGCGCCGGAAAAATTGCCCAACGCCCTTCACCAGGTTGGGTGCAGCTTCTGGACGAGCCGGGATCCCGGCCATGAGGGTGTAGTAGTCATCCAAGAGGGTGTGCTCTTCTGGAGAGACCGTGTCGTCCGCGATCATCAGGTTGCCGATTGCTCCCAAAAGTTGCATGCGCTCGGTTTCGCTGGCCTGGGCAAGATAATCGGCCATCCAGCGCTCGGTTTGCTCCATTGGGATAGGCTCTTGGATCAGTTCTCGCAGCTCGGTATCGTGCTCCAAACCATAGCGGCGCAGCAGGGATCCCAAGTAGGCCAATTCCTGGGGTTCCAAATGCCCATCGGCCCAAGCAGAGCCGGCCACAATTTTGAGCATGAGCTGATGTTGAGTTGTGGGGTTCATGGTGGGATCCCTTGCTGAGAACTGTTGTCGCTACGCGACACTTCTGCGAACGTGTCAGGGGGCCAGAGACCTTAGAGGCTGCAGAGTTGAGGGGATGAACAGCTTAACTATAGCCAGACCTTGGGTGAGCCATCTGCGTTCGCGTCAGCAGCGCGGAGCCCTTTTTTCGGCTAGGATCGTTATCCGTATTACGAACACTGAGCTATTCGCGATAGCGGGACGGAGTCCTTTTTCTCGCCCTTTCTTGCAATGCTGAGCGCCTCTCCTTGCCAATTGGATCTTGCCATTCCGGCCCCAGGTCGGCTGTACCGCGGCAGCGGCATTCTGGAAGCTGTGCCCCTTGCGGTACTGGGATCCCGTGTGCTGGTGATCGGGGGGGAACGCTCCTTGGCTGTAGTTGAGTCCCCTCTGCAGCGCAATTTCGCCCGGGATCCCGCCCTCCAAGTTCACTGGACTACCTACGGGGTAGATTGCAGCGAGTCCGAGCTGGCGCGTTTGCAGGCGCTGGCCACGGCGGAATCGGTAACCGGCATCTTAGGAGTGGGGGGTGGCAAGCCTCTGGATACGGCCAAGCTGGTGGCCCACCGGCTGCGGATCCCGGTGGTTACCGTGCCCACCTCTGCGGCCACCTGTGCCGCCTGGAGCGCCCTATCCAATATCTACTCCGACAGCGGCGCTTTTCAGCAGGATGTGAGCCTGGATCGCGCCCCTGCTGCCCTGATCCTGGACTATGAGCTGATTCTGCAAGCTCCAGCGCGCACCCTAGTGGCTGGGATCGGAGATGCCTTGGCTAAGTGGTACGAGTCTTCCGTCAGCAGCGGCAGTTCAGAAGATGCCCTGGTGATTGGCGCTGTGCAGCAGGCCCGCGTCCTGCGGGATTTGCTCCTCCAGCAATCGGCGGCGGCCCTGCGGGAGCCGGGCGGAACCGCTTGGAAACAGGTGGTGGATGCTTGCATTTGCCTGGCAGGGATCGTTGGCGGCATGGGTGGGGCCAAATGTCGGACGGTGGCTGCCCACGCTGTCCACAACGGGCTAACCCACTTGTCGGGGCACCGGGCCACCCTGCACGGAGAAAAAGTAGCCTTCGGTATCCTGGTGCAATTGCGCCTGGAGGAGATCTTGCAAGGAAACCAGTTGGCGCTGGCAGCACGTACCCAGTTGCTGGAGTTCTACCGCCAGGTGGGGTTGCCCCTCAACTTGCGGGATCTCAAGCTAGGTCACTTGGGATCCGCCGACCTGCTGCATGCTGCCCAAGTGGCCTGCCAGCCAGGATCCGACATCCACCACCTGCCCTTCCCCGTCAGTCCAGAAGCCCTGTTGGTGGCCCTTACCACCACAGACCTGACCAGCTCCAGCCCTGTTCTCCCTCGGCTGTAAGTCCTGGCAGAGGATATCTGTCTGCTATCCAACTCCGCCGGTACGGGCCTGGGTCGGCATTGTGGGCAGGCGGGCTTCGCCGTAGGCTCCAGAGGTGGCGCCCACCAAGATCAAGGCTCCGCCCATCCAAGTCCACCCATCCGGGATCTCGGCAAACACCCAAAACCCGATTAGGCTGGCCCAGAGCAGACGGGAGAAATCCAGAGGCAGCAGCATCGTCACCTCAGCCAGCTTGTAGGCCTGGGCGAGGGCCACCTGGCCAATGCTGCCCAGTAGCCCCATGGCCACCATCCACAGCCACTGCTCAGGAGAAGGCCAGGTCCAAACCCAGACGGCAGCCAGAAAGGAAAGGGGGGTCTGCAGCAGGCCCATGTAGGCCGTAATCGTGAGGCTGGACTCGGTGCGGGAGAGGATCTTGAGCACGATGGTCACCCAGGCAAAGAGTGCTGCCGCCCCCAAGGCCAGCCCTGTTCCCAGAGAAAACTCTCGGAAGCCTGGCCTCAACATCACCAAAGCCCCGGCAAACCCCAGGCCCAATCCCAGCCAGCGGGACGAGCGCATCTGCTCGCCCAACACCCATACCGCCATCGCGCCGGCAAACAAAAGTTGAACAAAGCTCAGCGCCGTAGCTTCTGCCAGAGGCAACAGGCTGGCTGCCCAAAAGGAGAGCAACATCCCCACCGTGCTGATCGCCGAGCGCAGGAGGTAAAACTCCATCTTGGCGGTGTGCAGAGACTGGATCCCAGCCCGCAACACCAGCGGCGACAGGGCGAGAAACCCGAATAGGTTGCGCAAAAACACAATCTGAAAGGGGTGAAGGGCGGGAGTGTTGAGCCGGATGATCGCGCCTAAACAGGCAAAGCAAGCGGTGGCCAGCAGCTTCAGGGCAACTCCTTGCCAGAGCCTTATTTTTCCCCACTCTGCAAAGCGGCTCAGCTGGTGGCGATACCACATCTCCAAAGTCACAGCTCACACCCAAATGGTTTAGGCACTAAGTTTTCAGCCTTGAACTCTCAGCTTAAACGGACTTCCAGGGATCCGAACTGCGCCCCTGGGCACTCCTTGCTGCCCACCGGCCCCCCTGATTCCCAGGGGGAAAAAGATGGGGATCCCAAGACATGGCCATTTCAAGTAGCCATGAAACAACTCACCCCGTCGCTCCATAGCTCCCCTCTCTCTTTGGGAGAGGGGCTGGGGGTGAGGGCGTGGAACCTCTAGGTTTGCTTGAGAATCTCTTTCAAGTAGCCGATGACCGTTTCCGGCTTGAGATGGGCCATACAGGGATGACCCTCCACCAGGCAGGTTTCGTTTTTGAACTTGTTCTCTGCGCAGACCCGGCACTTGTAGGCGGTTTGGGTGAGATAGACGTGGGGCAGACGAGGAGCCCACAGTCGCACCGGGCTGGCCCCATCTCCATCGGCATCGTTGCCAAACAGGGCAATGGTAGGGCAGCCCACCGCCGCCGCAATGTGCATCGGCCCCGCATCCACGGAGATACAAACCCGCGCCCGCTTCAAGGCCCCCGCCAGCTCGATGAGGCTGGTTTTGCCCCGCAGGTCAACCATTCCCGTTTGCGCCAGCAGTTCGTCTTCGCTGCTGCCGCCGTGGTAGAGGGATCGCTGAAGCTCCGGCGCGCTGCCGATTAGCCCCACCTGCAGGCCCTGGCCTTGGCACCACTGGATCACCTGCCGCCAGTACTCCAGAGGCCACATCTTGGCGCGGCGGGTAGTGGTGATGTGCACCAAGACCTCTGGCACCGGAAAATCGGGATCCCGGCTGGGTAGCTCCAGACGAAAAAAATCCGTCTCCACATAGGCCAGGCGGCAGAAGATCTCGGCAATGTAGTTGCTGGTGAGGATATCTTTGTAGCGCTGCAAAAACTCCAGGCTGTTCCAGTCGTCGTCTTGGAGCATGCGCTGCACCGGGTCGGAGCCGGGATCCAACTTGCGGCGAAAATCCAAGGTCAAACCGGCTCCGGCAATGTATTGAGGACGCAGCGCCGTCACCGCCACCAAGTTGAGCTCGCTGAACTCGTCGCAGTTGATGGCCAGATCGTAGGGCCCGGCCTGAGCCACCCGTTCTCGCACAGCAGCGGTTAGGGCCTCGAGGTAATCGGGGCGACGGCTGTAGAGAGGAAAGCTGAAGTCGATGTAGGGGCAGTGGAGCTCAAAGTCGCGGGTAATCTCGCTGCCAAAAAAATCCAGCACACAGCCGGGGTATTTTTCCTTGAGGCCCCGCAACAGCGGGATGGTAACCACAAAATTGCCCACCTTGCTGGAGGAAAACACCGCCAGGTGGGGATGTTCCCGCAGAGGTTGGTTGGCAAACCGTTGCATAAGGCTGGGATCCCCAGGAAGATATCAACCCCGCTGGAGGTGGTGCGGGTGGTGCAGACAGAGCACTTTTGCTAGGCTAGCATTCCTCTGTCCTGTGCTTTGATGGCCATGCTGGGATCCCTGGGCCTCAGGGGAGACTGGCTTGGCTGCCATCCCAGATGACCACCACGGCAAAGCGATCCAGAAAGCCATCTGTCGCATTCATCTGGCGCAGACTAAAAGCATCTTCGGCGGAAATCACCAGGTCGTAGCCCAGGGTGCGGATGGCACGAATGCGGTGAGGCCGTTCCCCGATGCGGTTCACCAGTGAGCGGGCCTGCTCTTCCGAGGTGGCATAGGCGGCTGTGCCCTCGCTGCCCACAAAGGCCGCGTTGAGGTCTTGGCCAAGAGTAACGGGGGTATAGACTTGATTGCCATCGGGATCAAACAAGCGCATTGACTGGCTAGGCAAGAAATCCAAGCCTCGTGCATCCACAATCAACCCTGTCACTTGCGGTTCCCGCCGCTGGGATCCCGCCTCCAGACCCGTTCCGCCCCCTGGCCCTTGGCCTGTGCCCACCCCTGAGCCAGGACTGGCTCCGCGCACCCCACTCTGGCCGCTGCCCGGCCCGATCACTTCCCCCTGCCGGGATCCAGAGCCACTGCCGCCGGGGCTGGTGCCGAACTGCCGCAACAGATCCAGATCGAAAACCGGGCCCTCTGCCACTTCCCCGTTGATGGGTTGGGCCGGCTCTACTTTTTGATCCGCTCCCTTGGGTGGGATGGAGTCCTTGGTTGCCGGACGCCAGGGCGCTGCTTCAGAGGCAGGCTGCTCTCCGGCGGGCAAGGCAGGGGATCCCCCTTGCAAGCGGTAAAGGGGAGGAAACAGCGTCTGTGCATTGATCGCTTCCATGGGCAAGACCGATCCCGACAGCAGGATCCCCAGCGCTGCCCAACTCATCTGGATCCCGGAACCTTTCCCGGCAGGCTTCCACCACCTCATCCCAACACCTCTTGGCCACGAAATCTGCGGCCCATCTCGCAACAGCTCACCTTTCCCCCATGCTACCCAGGCGAGGCCGGTTCGGCAGGGGATCCCGCGCAGTCTTCCCCTTGGCTTGAGAGCAGCTGGGGCTCCTGGCCTCTCCCTAAAGGTAGGTCGGAGAACAAGAGATTGATCCCCAGCGATCCCCAAGCTCTTGACCAACAGGCAAAAATACGCAAACATGGGTTCATCATTCTTTATGATCCCCGTTGATCCCCACCTGATGGTTGTCAGCGGCTGGAGAGCGCAAGGCAGGCCGGCACGCCAGCGGGTTCGAGGCTGTACTGAGCCGCAAGCTGGGATCGGCCTTTGGGTTAGAAGCTGGAGCATTGCACAAAGCCCGATTTGTCGAAGAGAAGACAGGAGACCCCGACCATGCCACAAGAGCGGATCCCGTTGGAAGAAATGACCATCCGGCAGTTGCGGGAAGAAGCTGCCCGCTATCAGATCCCCAAGTACAGCCGCATGACCAAGGAGCAACTTGTCCAGGCCATTCGGGAAGCCCAAGCTGCTCGCAGCGGTCGTCCCGCTGACACGATGCCAGAGCCGAGCGGCCAAGAGTCGGTTACCCAAACGAAGTTTGTGGGCCAAGAGGTTGGCGGTAAGCCGGATCTGGCCGATGTGGACAAAGGGCTGGGCGATTTGCCGGGCGGTTACGGGGAAAGCCGCATTGTTTTGCTGCCGCGGGATCCCCAGTGGGCCTACGCCTATTGGGATGTGCCCAACGAGGCCAAGGAGAGCAAGCGCCGCGAGGGGGGTCAGCAATTGGCGCTGCGCCTCTACGATGTGACGGATATCGATTTCAGCTACCAGCCGGCCCACAGCATGCAGGAGTACCCCTGTGATGAGTTGGCGCGGGAGTGGTATTTGCCGATCCCGGTGAGCGATCGTTCCTACATTGTGGAAATTGGCTACCGGACGGCAGATGGCCGCTGGCTGATGTTGGCCCGCTCGGCTGCAGTGATGGTGCCGCCGGTCTATCCTTCCGACTGGTTTGAAGAGCATTTCCTGACGGTGCCCTTCGATATGGCCCTGCAGGGCCGCACCCTCTACCAGCTCAGCGAGCCTTACAAGCGCAGTGCCACCGGCATGGGTGTGGTGGCCTACAAGGGCGATGAGCCGCAGCAGGGTGCCACGGTCGATCCCTTCCTGGAAATGGTGGGTGGCTTTGAGGCGATGCGGGTGGCGGGATCCCTGTTTGGCAGCCACCAGATGGGCAGCCGCCAATTGGTGCCCGAGCAGGCCATCAGCTCGTTTATCATCCCCTCGGGTGTGGGCATGATGGGGATGGCCATGGCCGAAGTGCCCGCTGCTCCCTGGATGGCTTCAGGATCCGGCCTGGGCCTGTTCTCGGGGGCTTCCGAAGTGCTGCCGCAGCGCTCTCGCAAGTTCTGGTTGGTGGCCGATGCCGAGCTGATTGTCTATGGGGCCACAGAGCCGGATGCCACCGTTACCATTGGCGGGCGCAAGATCCAGCTCAACCCCGATGGCACCTTCCGCTTCCACATGGCTTTCCCAGACGGCAACATCGACTTCCCCATCTTTGCGGTGGCTGCCGATGGCGAGCAAAACCGGGAGATCCACATGACCTTCGACCGCCGCACCCTCTCCCGCCGCACCAACACCAAAGAAGAGGCCATCGAAGAGTTGTTGCCCTGAAGGATCCAACCTTTCCCTTCTTGCCCCCTGGAGCTGGCCGGGGGGCTTTCTTTCCTGGGCTGGAGAGCTTGACTCCAGCCATCAAAACAGGGGATCCCAGCCCTAGGAGAGCATGACTCTAGTCAATAATAAGCTCAACTATACTGAAAATAATGTATAATATGTTCAGTACGGATTACTACCAGTTGATCTTTCTGTTTACTTTCGAGTCTGCCAACATGGTAGCCAAAGCAAAGCAGAAAATTGGTAGTAAGACGACACGGAAACTGCGCTTTGGGTATTCTACTCAAAGCTTTGCGGGATACCGCCATTCTGTTTGGACTCCGTCCCGCTAACGCGAATGGAAACAAACAGAATGCTATCGCTGCATAGTTGAACAGTGATGTTCAGCAGTGTTCAGCGTAAATGTATCAGGTCGATCACCCGGATCAGTTGTTTCAGCTTCTCCATCACCCGTCCAGAGCGAAGCAGGTCTTCCGCCTGTTGGATCCCTTCTGGCAAGGATGGGGCGTGGCCGAGGAGCCACAGATAGCTACCCCCATTCCAGAGAACGGCTGGGGTAAGTTCACAGGGATCCCCGCTGAGCACCTGCTGCATCTGCCGGAGCAGCTCTTTCTCTCCGGAGAAGGGAATCTCCGGGCCTGCCAAGTGGCAATCTCTGGCCTTCAAGAGCAGCCGTTTGCCGCCCTGGTTGAGAATGGCCGCCCGTTCCCGCGGCAGGTCGCAACTGCCTTCCAAACCTTTGACGGTGGTGAATTGCCGAATCTCCCGCAGGGCAAACAGCTCCAGCATCGTGGCCTCGGTGGGCGGATGCACATAGCCGGCCACCAGGTGAAAGGGGCCTTGGTAGGGCGTCCAGACCAGTTCCAAGGTGGCCAAGGGGGGGCGCTTGCCGATTTGATCCCGGTAGTCCATCAGAGCCTGAGCCTGGGGAAAACAGGTGGGCAAATACAAAAATCCCAGCCCGGTTTGTTCCAGCAGTTGCCCCACCCGCTCCAGGGATAGCCCCCGCCAATCCACCCCCAAGCTCCGCCACACCGCTTCCAAGGGCAGCCCATACTTGGTGGGACAGAAGCCAGAGCCATGCAGCAAAACGGCTGACCCTGCCGCCGCCAGCAGCAAAGCCACCAGCACCCCCAGCGGCGCAGTCCGCGAGCGGCCATCGTAGGGATGGCCAAAGATGATCAAGGGATGGGGCAAATCCCGTTGGGGCAGAAGAGGGCCGTCTTCTGCGTAGGCATCCAACATACCGGCCAGCTCTTCGGCAGTGGGGCGCTTGATGCGGTGGGCAATTAAAAAAGCCCCGATCTGGGCGGGAGTGGCTTCCCCCCGCAGGAGCATCCGAGCAGCGCTGGCGGCCTCTGCCCGGCTGAGATCCTGGTGGGTGTGGGTGCCGCTGCCGATTTTTTTCAACAGCTCGCGAAACTCTTGGCTCATGGCATCGGCGGTCGGGAGCGCTGGGCTACTCAGGATAGGGGGAGATAAGGGCGGAACACTTGCAACTACCGATATGGGTATTTGACCAGAAATTTCTACAAAAGGTCTCTACAAAACCGACAACAGCCCAGCAGAGGGCCAATGGGGATCTGCGCCGGAAGCAGGCTCAGCATTACCAGACTGCCTAATCAGCTGGGCGGCCAACTGCAAAAACCGGCGAATGGGAGGGATCCGATAGCGATCGCTGGTGGTGACCATAACCACCTGTCGCCTCAATAGGGGGGGCTCGGTGGGTCGCACCTGCAAATCCGGATCGGCGCAGCAGTCCACCAGGGCCGACTCCGGCAGGAGGGCAATCAACTGCCCCTGTCGCACCACCCCCCGAAAGGCATCCAAGGTGTTCAGTTCCAGGGCTGCTTTCAGGGGAAGCCCCTGCCGGGCCAGATGGGATCCCACCAAGGAGCGCATGGCATAGCCATCTTTGAACACAGCCTGGGGATACTCCGCCAGCACCTTCCAGGGGATCCGCTCGTAGCGGCTGAGGGGATGGTTGGCGGGCATCAACACTTGAATCGGCTCGGAGTACAGTGGCTCCACCACCAGCTCTGCCCCCCGCGTCATCAGGGGATTCTCCATTACCAGGGCCACGTCCACCAGCCCATCCCTGAGCACCTTTAAGGCGCGGTCGCTGCCCAGAGCGGTAACCCGCAACTGCACCTCTGGGTACTCCCGGCAAAACTGTTGCAGCACCGGCGGCAGTTGATGGGCGATCAGAGAATGGATCCCAGCAATGCAGAGCTCGGTTTGCTGGCCCTGCAGCCATTCTCGAATGCTTTCCTGAGCCCGCTGCCATTCCTGACAGATGCGACGGGCATGGGGCAAAAGCCGTTCCCCAGCTACGGTTAGAGCCACCGGGCTTTTGCGATGCAACAGCGGAGCGCCCACTGCTTCTTCCAGGGCCTGGATCTGGCGGCTAATGGCCGATTGGGTCAGACCGCTGAGGCGAGCAGCGGCCAAAAAGCTACCTGTTTCCACCACGTTCAAAAAAGCTTGCAACAACTCCAGCCGCACTCGGGATCCCTTGATGATGTAGCCTGCCGTGGTGGCATCCTAGCTGGGGAAGCGGTAGGCTTTTGTAAATACCGTTACAAGTTGTTTGTTGGACTGGGGATCCCCAAGCCAGGAGGAGAAGCAGATGGGTTGGGATCCAGCCTTGCTGGAGGGGCTGCTCAACTCTGCCATTCCCCACCTTTTCCCCGCTGCCCAAGTGGCCATCCGCCACAAGGGAAGGTGTATTTACTCAAGGGCGGCAGGCCATCTCGACCCTGAGACCCGGCGCCAACCAACAACCTCGGCCACCCGTTTTGACCTGGCCTCGCTGACCAAGCTCTACACCGCCACCGCCTGCATGGCCCTGGTGGAAGCTGGAGCGTTGCTGCTGGATCAACCGGTGAGTCTCCTGTTGCCGGAGTTTCAGGGATCCCGCCCCATTGCCCCCTATGAAGATCCTCTGCAGCCGGGGAAATGGATTGCTGTGGAACCGGAATCCTTAGGCCAGCTTGTTGCAACAGAACAGGTGACGGTGCGGCAGTTGCTGGCCCACACCGCCGGTTTGCCCGCCTGGCGACCCCTGTTTCGACAGCCCGATGCCGAATCGGCCCGGCACATGGCCCTGCACACCTTTTTTGCCTACAGGCCGGGATCCCGCAGAGTCTACAGCGATCTTGGATTGATCCTGCTGGGGCTGGCTTTGGAACGTCTGAGCGGAACCCCTCTGGATCAGATCTTGCATGCCCGGATCTTGCGGCCTCTGGGCCTGAGCCAAACTCAGTTTTATCCGGGGGATCCTTTCGACCCACCCCCTGTCTCTGGCTCTTGTGCCCCCACCGAGCTGTGTCCTTGGCGAAAGCGCCGCCTACAGGGGCAGGTTCACGACGAAAATGCCGCCCGCCTGGGCGGGATCGCCGGCCATGCCGGACTATTCGCCACGGCAGAGGAAGTAGCCGCTTTCGGGGAGAGTTTTTTGACGGGATCCCTGTTGCAGCCCCAAACGGTGAGGGAAATGACCCGCGAGCAGTTGCCTCAGCAAGGGGATGCCCACCGCTGTCACAAGCGCCGGGGTTTGGGGTTTGCCTTGCGCTCCCCGGATCCCTTGGCCAGCAGCTACCCGTTCAGCCCCAGCGCCTTCGGCCACACCGGCTTCACCGGAACCTCCCTGTGGATCGATCCAGAGCGGGAGCTGGTGGTGACGCTGCTCACCAACGCCGTCTACCACGGTCGGCAGGAGAACGGATTCCAGGCTTTCCGGGTTGCCTTCCATCAGGCCATCCTAGAGGGGCTTTCTTGATCATTGAGTCCCTGACCGTTCCCGCTAGGGTGCCGTAGGCATAACCGAGGCTGAGGTGGACGAGACCTTTTACCGACAGTTGGCAGACATGCTCTCCCGCGGGCCGCTGGTGGTGGCCACCGTGATCCGCACCCAGGGATCTGTGCCTCGCCAGGCGGGGGCGAAACTGGCTGTGGGATCCGATGGCACCCTGTTGGGCACTGTTGGCGGTGGGGCTGCCGAAGCGGAAGTCATTGCCCGAGCGCAAACCCTTTTGCAGACCGCTGTTCCCGTTGGCGATGGCGATGGTGAGTCCTCGCCGGCTGGGATGCCGGTTTCCCTCGATCTCAACAGCCCTCCCTTGGGCGTTTGCGGGGGACGGATGCACATTTGGCTACAGCGATGGCAGGGATCCCTTGCCCAAACGTTGGTGGCCCAGATCCTCCAGGCTCTGACCCAAGGGCAAAGGGCTTGGCTGATCACTCCCCTCCATCCTCAGGGGTTCCCCTACCTCAGCCTTAGCGACAGCGGTGCGGAGCACTTTGCCCCCCTGCCATCCCGCCCACAGCTCCTCGCGGGATCCTGGGTCGAGCCCCTCCTCCCTTCCCCCACCCTGCTGATCGTCGGAGCGGGCCACTGCGGCCTGTCCCTGGCCCAGGAAGGGATCCCGGAGACCGCCTTCAGTCGGCTCTTTGCCCCCATTGGCCTGGAGATCCACGCCGAAACCCCCGCCGAGATTGCCATCAGCATCACCGCCCAGCTCATCCAGGTGCGACGGGGATCCCCGAAGACAATACCCACACAAAAGGGCGAAACTTAGGCGTAGGCTTGCCGGTTAGCCGGAGGACAAGCTAGGCTAGAAAAGCGCCGCGGGGTAGAGCAGCCTGGTAGCTCGTCGGGCTCATAACCCGAAGGTCACTGGTTCAAATCCAGTCCCCGCTATACCTAGGAGACAGTTGCTTAGAGCAGCGTCCGCACATCCACCACCTTGCCGCTGACTGCCGCCGCTGCCACCATAGCCGGGCTCATGAGCAGAGTGCGCCCGCTGGGGGATCCCTGGCGGCCCTTGAAGTTGCGGTTGGAAGAAGAGGCGCTGATCTGGCGCCCCACCAGCCGATCCGGGTTCATCGCCAAACACATGGAGCAACCGGGATCCCGCCACTCAAACCCCGCCGCCTCGAAGATCTCCCGCAGGCCCTCCTGTTCTGCCTCCTGCTTTACCCGTTCTGAGCCGGGCACCACAAACGCCTTCACCCCTGGGGCCACCCGTCGCCCCTTAGCAATCTTGGCTGCCTCCCGCAGGTCGCTCAAGCGGCCATTGGTGCAACTGCCGATGAAGCAGACATCCACCGGTGTCCCCACGATGGGATCCCCTGGCTGCAAGTCCATGTAGGCATAGGCCTCTTTGGCCAGTTCCCGCTCGCTTTCCGGCAGATCTTCTGGGGCAGGGATCCGCTCATCCACCCCAATACCTTGGCCGGGGGTGATCCCCCAAGTAACCGTCGGCGCAATGTCTGCGGCTTGGAATACCACCACGTCGTCGTAGCGGGCATTGCCGTCGCTGGCCAGACTTTTCCACCAGGCTACCGCCTCTTCCCAATCGGATCCCTGGGGGGCAAACTCTCGCCCCCGCAAGTACTCAAAGGTCACCCCATCGGGGTTGACGTAGCCGCAGCGGGCCCCTCCCTCGATGGACATGTTGCAGAGGGTCATGCGCTCTTCCATGCTCATGGCTTCAATGGCGCTGCCCCCATACTCGTAGGCGTAGCCCACCCCGCCTTTGACCCCCAGCTTGCGGATGATGTGCAGAATTACATCCTTAGCGTAAACTCCCGGCCCCAACTTGCCGTGGATCTCAATGCGGCGCACCTTGAGCTTGGACAAAGCCAAAGTTTGGGTGGCCAATACGTCTCGCACCTGGCTGGTGCCGATCCCAAAAGCAATGGCCCCAAAGGCCCCGTGGGTAGAGGTGTGGCTGTCCCCACAGGCGATGGTCATCCCCGGCAGAGTTAACCCCTGCTCCGGGGCAATCACATGCACGATCCCCTGCCGACCGGAGCCGCTGTTGTAGAAGCGGATGCCGTATTGCCGGCAATTGCGCTCCAATTCCTGGATCATCTCCTCTGCCAAGGGATCCGCAAAAGGCCGTGCCCGGTTGTCGGTGGGAATGATGTGATCCACGGTGGCCACCGTCCGCTCGGGAAACAGAACCGGCAGATGACGCTCCCGCAGCATGGCAAAAGCCTGCGGACTGGTCACCTCGTGAATTAGGTGCAGGCCGATGAACAACTGCGTCTGCCCAGAGGGCAAAATCCGCACCGTATGGGCATCCCACACCTTATCGAATAATGTCCTCTCGCTCATCTTCCTCGGCCCGCAGCCAAGTCCTGTAAATTTTCAATGTGCTACTTGGGGAAAAGCTTGTCAAGGCACAGGCCTCCGTTATCTCTGGGCAACGCTGCTGAGCTGAGCGAGATGCAGCCCTTCTTTGAACATCCCCAGCCGGTAAAGGCGGGTCGGAGTCCTCAAGCCAGAAAACCTGTTGCCAGCCCTTCAAACGGGATCCCTGATGGCCGGCCAGGGCAAAAAGCGATAGCCCGCCCCTTCAATGGCGGCGACGATATCCGGCAGGGCCTCTGCGGTGTGGGGCCAGCGATCGTGGAGCAGCAAAACCAGGGGCTGATCGGAAGCCTGGATCGCCGGCAACTGAGCTCGAACACGCTCCAAAAGTTGGGCTGCGCTTTGGCCGGCGTAGGCATCTTCCGGGCTCATGTTCCAGTAAAGAACGCGATACCCTGCCTGCTCCAGAGAGCGACGCAAAGCAGAATCTAGGCGAAAACCTCCCGGTGGGCGAACAACCAGTTGGGGATCCAAGTTCAACGCTTTGAGCAGTTGGGTCGTCTGATCCACCTCAGCATAAAACAGCTCATTGCTTCCGTAGAGACGTTGATAATCGTGGGTAAAAGTATGATTGGCTAGGGTGTGGTGATGGGCCTGAATCGATTGAGCCAATTCTGGAAATCGGGAAACGTGGGTGCCAATAACAAAGAAAGTGGCCGGGATCTGAAGATCATCCAAGACCTGTAAAAGTCGGGGGGTAGACTGAGGCCAGGGGCCATCATCAATGGTCAGAAAGGCAGAACGAGGTGGCACTTCCAGTAAAGGCCCCAGCACTTCTTCTAAAGGCAGTTGCAAAGGTTGAGTATTTTCTGCCGGATCGAGAAAGTCGGGATCCGGGATCCAGCCATGCTGCAGAAACACCTGCACACGAGGGGGAGCAGGGGTAATCAACAGTCGCCCCGTCTGCTCATTTTGGTTGCCCCAGCTCAGCCGATAGGGCAGATCCGAAGCGACCTCGACGGTTGTTGTATGGGTAATGACTCCGTAGGGGATGTCGATCACATAATGCCCGTTCACCTCTTCTTGATGGATCCAGGCTGCCGAAGGAGCTGATAGATAAATGAGCAAATCTTGGGGATTGGCACCGCGCACCACCCGAATGCTTTCGATGGGGAGAATGAGGTTGTATTCCGAGGTGGCCGTCAGGTTCAGCTCAAAAAGAGGCTGGGCCTCTACCGTGCAGTAGTAGATCAGTCCAACCAGTAGGAAGGCTAGGCAAAATATCAACGCTTTCAACGCTTTCAGAGAGTGCATGGAATGGCTTAATCCTTCGCAACCAATCATAGGACAGAAGCCACCCAAGCTCGATAGAGCCCATCAATTTAACCGGAAGGCCCTGCTGGGCTTCTGGGTGGCGAGAGCAGGCGCTCTTCCCATTTACGTGCAGGTGAGGCCCGTCGGATGTCCCGCCAAATGGCTGTGGCAGCTAGGGTGCCATCGGCAACCGCAATCGACACTTGGTTCAGGCCCTGCTTCAAATCGCCCAGTGCAAACAGCCGCGGATGAGCAGTGCGACACCACTCGTCGGTTAGCAGGTTTTCCCCTTGCCATTTCAAGCCGGGGATCCCTTTCAAATAAGCATTGTGGTATTTGGCTCCCATCGCCACCAAGCCGGTGGTCGCTTCGATGTAGGTGCCATCTTCCAGCTCCACACCCTGCAATTGATGGTTTTCTCCCCAAAAACGACGAATGGGAGTTTCGTAGAGTGGGTAGCCATGATCCGCCAGTTTTTTGCGCATGTCGGGGCCGACCGAGCAGAGGCCGTGGGTCAACACCGAGATATAGGGTGTAAACCAGTTGAGGACAAAAGCTGTATTGATCCGATCTTCCGAATTGACGATCAACACCGCCTTCTGATCCCGCATTTCGTAGCCATCGCAGATCATACAGACATGCAGTGAATAGCCCGCGTAGTCGTAAACATTCTGCATATCCGACAACTGGGGCAAGTAATCCATAATGCCGGTTGCCGCGATCAAATATTTGCTCCGAAAAACGGGGTAGAGGCTGTTAACTTTTCCCACCTTGACTTTGACCGCAAAGAGGTCTCCCTCATCGGTGGCATCTTCCACGAAGCCGCGCAGGTAATCTACCCCTAAACTGAGGGCGTGCTCTGTTCCCTGTCGCAACAGCTCTCGTCCGGGAGTGGTCGGAGGCAATCCCAGATAATTGCGCAAATCCTGCATCCAAAAAGATCGGCCTCTGCCCTTCTCCACCACCAGGCAACTCAGTCCGTAACGGGCCAGATAGATTGCCGCCGATAGTCCCCCTGCTCCTCCTCCGGCCACGATCACGTCATAGATTTTGTTCAAAGCAACTTCTAGATTCCTGCTGCTCAGTTTCATGGACGGGATCCCCTCACGAGCTTTTTGCCGGGTGATCTCAGGTCGTTGGCTGCGGCCTGAAAAATCTTAAGAAACTCTATATGTTCCGAGGACTGCTTATCCTGCTGAGTCCACCACATTTCTGTTGAGGCGTGATCCAAGTGAAGGGAGCAGTCCCAACAACCGTCTAGCAACCGTCTAGAATGGGGACTGAACTCCCCATCAGGAGGAAAGCCCTATGCCAGGTATCTTAGCGGCCATTGCCCTGATCTTTATCGGCTACCTGTTCAACTCGGTCAAAATCATCAGCCAGGGATATGAGGCACTGGTAGAGCGTTTAGGCAGGTTTCACCGCAAGTTGACCCCAGGATTGCACTTTATTCTTCCCCCCATCGATAGGATTGTGTTCCGGGAAACCATCCGCGAGAAGGTGTTGGATGTGCCTCCTCAGCAGTGCATCACCAGCGACAACGTCTCTTTGATGGCCGATGCGGTGGTCTACTGGCGCATCACCGACATGATCAAGGCCCGCTATGCGGTCGAGGATGTGCAGCGGGCTTTGATTAACCTGGTGCTGACGGCCTTGCGCGCCGAAATTGGCCGTATGGATTTGGATCAAACCTTTTCCTCCCGCGCCGAGATCAACGCTCGCCTTTTGACAGAGCTGGACGAGGCCACAGATCCCTGGGGGATCAAGATCACCCGCGTGGAAGTCAGGGACATTCAACCCTCTAAGACTGTGCAAGACTCGATGGAAAAGCAGATGGCTGCCGAGCGGGAGAAGCGGGCCGCTATTCTGAAATCAGAAGGGGAGCAGCAGGCCAGCATCAACCAAGCGGCTGGGGCCGCCAAGGCGCAGCTATTGCGGGCAGAAGCGGAGAAACGGGAGCGGCTGCTGTTGGCTGAGGGCACGGCTGAAGCCATCAAGACCATCGCCGCCACTTTGCAAGAGAATCCAGAGGCAGCCAATGCGTTGCAATACCTGATGGCGCAAAACTATA
Source organism: Thermostichus sp. MS-CIW-36 (assembly GCF_054059035.1). NCBI lineage: Bacteria > Bacillati > Cyanobacteriota > Cyanophyceae > Thermostichales > Thermostichaceae > Thermostichus > Thermostichus sp. MS-CIW-36. The sequence goes on along the minus strand of NZ_JBSSBR010000009.1, from coordinate 39,217 downwards.
TCGACATGGGCTTCAAGGTAGGCAGCAGTCCCAGCGCCAAGGTAATCTTCATGGATCCCAATTCGATCCCTGGCACCCTGCAAGGGCTGCTCTCCATGGTGGACGTGGCCAAGGGTGGGGAAGGATCTCGCGCGGCGGCCTCTCAGAAGCTGCGTACCCCGGCTTCTTTCCCAACCGAAGTGGACTTTCCGCGGCTCGACTGAGTTTGACCGACCATGATGGCCCGGGATCCCGATTGGCTGCTGGTGGGACAGGTGGTGGCGGCTCACGGCTTGCGGGGCTGGCTGCGGGTTAGGTGCTGGTCGGATTTCCCAGAACGCCTCACAGAGCCTGGACCACGCTGGTTGCAGCGGGATACGGATCCCGAGCCCCTGCTGCACCCCTTGATCGAGGGGCAGTTTTTCCCGGCTAAGGGTCTTTATTTGGTGCGACTGGAAGGGATCCCCGATCGAACGGTGGCTGAGACCTGGGTGGGGGCTAGGCTGCTGGTACCGGCTTCCCACCGCTTGCCCTTGCAGCCGGAAGAGTACCACTACCGCGATCTCATCGGCTTGACCGTCTATCGCCAGGGGGAGCTGCTGGGACAGGTTTCGGGGATTTTGGCAGCCGGCCAGGATGTGCTGGAGATAACAACCCCTGATCACCGGCAGGTGTTGATCCCCTTTGTGAAAGCCCTGGTGCCTGTCGTGGACTTGGAAAAAGGCGCGCTTCACGTGCAGCCGCCGCCTGGGTTGGTGGAGAGCTTTCTGGGTTAGAGTTCGACAAGACGGCCTGACTTCGGTACCTGCATCCCATCCTGAACTTGGCCCTCAGAAGCGTCTGTGTGGCCGTTCTAGCCTTTTGTGCTATCATGGGGACAGTTTTTTGATGATAAGCTGATTCCTGGCCTTTAAGGTCAATTTTTCTGGGTTTCTGTTGATCTTGGCCGGGAGCCTTCCTCGGGATTGGAGTTGGGAATGACGGAAAACTACGGTGCAGAGCAGATCCAAGTTTTGGAAGGCTTGGAGGCTGTGCGCAAGCGGCCTGGCATGTATATTGGCTCCACCGGGCCGAAGGGGTTGCACCATTTGGTGTACGAGGTGGTGGACAACTCCGTTGATGAGGCCCTGGCCGGCTATTGCGACGATATTCAGATCAGCCTGCATCCCGACGGCTCGGTAGCCGTCTTGGACAATGGCCGTGGCATTCCGGTGGACATCCACCCCAAAACCGGTCAGTCGGCCCTGGTTACGGTGCTGACGGTGTTGCATGCGGGGGGCAAGTTTGGCGGTGGCGGCTACAAGGTCTCCGGCGGGCTGCACGGCGTGGGCGTATCGGTGGTGAATGCCCTCTCCGAATGGGTGGAGGTGACGGTTTGGCGAGAGGGCAAGGTTTACTTTCAACGGTTCGAGCGCGGGGCGGTGGTGGGATCCCTGAAATCTGAACCCCAACCCAAGGGATCCAATCGGCGGGGTACCGAGGTGCGCTTCAAGCCGGATGGGCTGATCTTTCCCGAGCGAGAGTTTGACTATGCCCTATTGGCGGCCCGCTTTCGCGAGTTGGCCTACCTCAATGCCGGCTTGAAAATCACCTTCAGCGATCTGCGGCGGGATCCGCCCCACTGCGAAACCTATCAATATGCAGGCGGCATCAAGGAATATGTGGCCTTCATCAACCACGAAAAAACGCCCATCCACTCTGACATCATCTACATCCGAGGGGAGCGGGATGGCGTGGAGGTGGAAGTGGCGCTGCAGTGGTGCTCGGATGTGTACACCGACAATTTGATCGGCTTTGCCAACAACATCCGCACCAACGAAGGGGGTACCCACCTGGAGGGCTTGAAAACCTCTCTTACCCTCACCATCAACAGCCAAGCCCGCAAACTCAACAAGCTGAAGGATTCCGACAGCAACCTGGCCGGAGAAAATGTGCGCGAGGGGTTGACGGCCATCGTCTCGGTCAAGGTGCCCAACCCCGAGTTTGAGGGGCAAACCAAAACCAAGTTGGGCAACACCGAGGTGCGGGGCATTGTGCAAACCCTCGTCTCCGAGGCGCTCACGGAGTACTTGGAATTCAACCCCAACGTGGCCAGGGGGATCGTCGATAAGGCCATCCAGTCCTTCAATGCTGCCGAGGCAGCCCGGCGGGCCAGAGAATTGGTGCGGCGCAAATCTGCCCTGGAATCTTCTACGCTGCCGGGGAAGTTGGCCGATTGCAGTTGCCGCGACCCGGCGGAATCTGAGGTGTATTTGGTGGAGGGCGACTCTGCAGGGGGCAGCGCCAAACAGGGTCGGGATCGGCAGTTTCAGGCGGTGTTGCCCCTGCGCGGCAAGATTCTCAACATTGAAAAGGCGGATCCCGCCAAGATCTACAAAAACGCCGAAATTCAGGCCATGATCACAGCGCTGGGTTTGGGAGTTAAAGGCGATGAATTTGATCCCAGCCAACTGCGCTACCACCGCATCATCCTCATGACCGATGCTGACGTGGACGGCAGCCACATTCGCACCCTGTTGCTGACCTTTTTCTACCGCTATCAAAAGGCGCTTCTGGAACAGGGCTATGTCTATATCGCCTGTCCGCCGCTCTACAAAATCGAGTGGGGTCGCAACAATGTTCGCTACTGCTACAGCGACGCCGAGAAAGACCAAATCCTGCGGGGGCTGCCTGCCAACACCAAGTACACCATCCAACGGTTCAAGGGTCTGGGGGAAATGATGCCTGAACAACTTTGGGAGACCACCATGAACCCGGCAACGCGCACCCTCAAACAAATCACCATCGAAGATGCGGTGGAGGCGGATCGCATTTTCACCATCTTGATGGGAGATGCCGTTGGCCCCCGACGGGAGTTTATTGAGGCCCACAGTGCCCATTTGGATCTGGCGGCTCTCGATATTTAGCGACTCTCGATATTTAGCGACTCTCGATATTGGGTGGAGAGAACTCTGTCCCGCCTCTTCGGGGCCCACGGCAGGGGGAAAGTGCTCCGCACCGCTGGCGCGAACGTAACGGTGTTGCAGACGAGGCCGCAAACAGCCAAAAGCTCCTGGACGGGGTAAGATCCCGGCTGCAGCTCAGACCCTGTGGCAAAGTGAGGGAAGAGCGTTCCAGATCCTGCTATGCCTGCATTGCTTACGGCTCTTCTTGCGGTGCTGGGGGGCTATCTCCTGGGATCCATTCCAACCGGCTACTGGGTAGGTCGTTGGTGGGGAGGCATCGATATTCGCCAACAGGGATCCGGCTCTACCGGAGCAACCAATGTGTTGCGGACGTTGGGCAAGGGGCCCGCCCTGCTGGTGTTGCTGGTGGATGCTGCCAAGGGGGCAGCAGCAGTGGCTCTGGGATCGGCCTTGGGATCCGCGTGGTGGGTGGTTTTGGCGGCATTGTTCGCAGTGATCGGCCATAGCCGTTCCTGCTGGCTGGGCTTCAGGGGGGGCAAATCGGTGGCCACCAGCCTGGGGATCTTGTTGGCTATGGCTTGGCCAGTAGCCCTGACAACTTTCGGCGTCTGGCTGCTGGGGCTCGCCCTCACCCGCATCGTTTCCTTCAGCTCCCTGCTGGCGGCAGTGGCGGCTCCGGTGGTGATGTGGGCAACAGCTCAACCTTTGCCCTATTTGTTGTTTGCGTTGGCGGGCGGGGTGTATGTGATCGGTGCTCATCGGCGCAACATCGAGCGCCTACTGGCCGGGTCGGAGCCGCGCATTGGCCAAAAATGGACGCAATCTCCCTAATTTTCAAGGCACTGTGAAGCAGCTGTATTACTCCGCAACGCTATGCAACCGACCACAGTGGTTTTTGTCTACGGATCCCTGCTGCGGGGCGGCCAATACCACAGCTTGCTGCAGGGGGCAGAATTTTTGGGGACAGACAGCCTCAACCACATTGATCTTTACAGTCTCGGCCCCTACCCGATGGCAGTTCGTGGCCGAAACCGGCTCTACGGCGAGTGCTACCGCATCCCCTTGAGTCTATTGCCCCGATTGGACGAGCTGGAAGACCACCCGCGGGTGTACGAACGGCAGTGGGTGCAGTTGGATAGCGGCACCTTTGCCTGGGTTTATCTGGGTCGGCCTGAGCAGGTGCAGGGGTGTTCCCTCATCCCCAGTGGCCGCTGGCTGGCTAGAGATCAAAGTGGAGCTTGACGCCCTCAACATACTGGGGCGGCAACAAAGACTCTATCCCACTGTTGTGCTCCGCACCGCTGTCGCGAACGCGAACGGCTGCCGACGGATCCCATTCTTGGGAATCAGACTCTTTGGCGGAGAGAGCACCGGCATCCACAGGGCTGGAAACGCGCTCCAGGTAGTAGATGCGATCCCCGCGTCGCCAAATGTCTGGCTCAGGCAGGTAGAAGAGCCGACCCGGTCGAGATGAGCCGCTCCTCAGCCGCTGCGGGCGCACCAACAACAAGGGCAGGCATAGATCGGCTTTGATTCGATAGGCAAACTGATCCCGCAGCCGTTCAAGGGTGGGATCCTCCAGTCCCATCTGGGCCAGGAAGGGATTGGGCAGCGCTGGTGCTGAAAAAGCGCTCCGCACCGCTGTCGGGAACGACTCTTGAGCCGTCAAGACATCAGCTTTATTGCTCCGCACTGCCTCCGGCAGGGTTGAGGCCGCATTCGCAGAAGTGTCACGTAGCGATAAAGGGAGAGGCAGGCCCAGGTCTGCCAACGTGGGTAGGGTGATCGAGCGCAGCTCAGCCCGGTTGGCCTCCAGATAGCCGGCCCAGCGCTGCAGTTGGGGGAAGGAAGGCTGCAAGGTGCGGATCCCTTCTGAGATGGGCATATCCGGCAGCAACACCGTCCAGATGGTGGCCGAAACCGAGAGTTTCACCATCAACTCGGCAATGGCCCAGTTCACCTGCGGATCCAGAGTCAGGATCAACAGAGTTTCCGCATGGTCGATATCGGCCTTCAACAAAGCAGACTCGTTCAGTACAGCTTCCTGCAGGGATCCGGGGATGGCTTCTGGCTTGCCGACTTCCTGGCTTGGGGCAGACTTGTGGGTGCCGTTGCCGTCAGAGGAATGAAGTTGTGGGGGCAAGCCATCTGCTGGACGACGCTTCGGCGTTCCTGGCAGGGATGTGGAGGACTTACGGGATGGCGGGATGGAGTCCTTACCGTCTGTTGGGTGGGGAGCTTTGTAGCTGCCGTGCCCATTTTTGGAAGACCCAGAAACCAACGGGATCACCTCGACCGTCTGGTTGAGCGAGCGCATCAACTGGGCCAATTGGTTGGTGAGGGGATGATCGCCGATGATTATGGTGGAACTGCCCTGATCCAGACCCAGCCAACGGGCCACCCAAGCCGCGGTCAGCCCCTGTACCGTCACCGTCACCGAGATGGTCAAAAACACCAGCGCCTTGAGGGCATCTCCCCCAGTAATGCCGCGTTCTGTCAGCAGAATGGCAAACAAGGAGGCCACCGAAGCCGCCACAATGCCCCGAGGAGCCAGCCAAGCCACAAACAGCTTCTGCCGCCAATTCAGGTCGCTGCGCCAGGTACACAGCCACACGCTCAAGGGGCGGATGACCAGCATCAAACACAGCACCGTGGCCAGGGATCCCCAGCCCAGGGCAAACACTGCCTTGAGGGAGAGCGTGGCGGTAAGCAAAATAAAGATCACCGAGATGGCCAACACCACCAACTGGCCGTGAAACTGCCGCACACCCCGCTCGGCAATGGCCGCCTTCTGCCGCACCACCAGGCCCGCCATCACCACCGCCATCAGCCCCGCCTCCGATCGCAGCGACTGGGCCAAGGCAAACACCCCCAGGGCCCCCGCCAGCACCACCGAGTTGCGCAGCTCCTCGGTTAAAAACTGCCGCGACCAAAGCAGGAAGGATCCCATCAGCCAGCCCCCCAGCGCTCCCACCGCCGACCCGATGGCCAGACGGCTGGACAACTGTTCCAAGGCCATGAGAAAACTGGGATGGCCGGAGAGCACCACCTGCAGCACCACCACTGCCAGAATGGCCCCGATGGGATCGATCAGCACCCCTTCTCCCTCCAGGAGCGTGCTGACTGCCGGATCGACCCGTACCCGCTTCAAGATGGGGTTGATCACCGTCGGCCCTGTTACCACCACCAGGGATCCAAACAAAAAAGCCAGCCGCCAGGGAAACTCTCCCAGATAGTGAGCTGCTGCCGCTCCCCCCACCAGGGTCAGCAGGGATCCCAACAAAACCAAATTGCGCAGGCTATCCGATACCGGATTGAGACGTTGCAGCCGCAGGTTCAGTCCCCCCTCAAACAAGATCAGAGCCACCGCCAACGACACCAGCGCTTCCAGCCCGGATCCCATGACTTGGGGATGAACCCAGCCCAAACCATCTGGCCCCAGCAACAGGCCAAACAGCAGCAGGAATACAATGCTGGGCACTTTGACAAAATTGGCCAGCACCTGAGCAGCGATCCCAGCCACCAGGGCTAGCGTAAACAGGATCGTCAGCTCAAATGAATCTTGCATATTGAGGCTTAACCGAACGCAATAGCGGGACGGAGCCCTTACCTTTCCAGCTACTGAACGCTAACAATCTCGTCGCTGCCATCGTTAACGTCGTTGTTGCTCCGCAACGCTAACGCCAATACAAACTGCTGAAAAGTCTCCAATCGTCAAGGGGGCTCTACCCATCACGTCAGCAGTTCATGAGCCCAAACACGCAGAGCTAACTCATGTGTGTCGGCCCCATGAAGTTGCAAAAGCTACACTCAGCCTGCTTCTCGCTACAGTACACACGACCTACCTCAACGTATCACAGAGCGGGCTTGACGACCACTCTGGCGTTGGGCAGCTCTGTTGGGAATTGAAAGCAAATCGACATGCTGCCAAAAATCTCCCCTTCTAGGCTTTCTCGCCTTCCGGGTGGCTGAGACCCGTCTCTAAGGGCTTAACGCGACGGATGGGCAGATTGGCAATGAGAGCAGTCGTTCCCCCTTCCGTAGCCAAATGAAACTGCATCCCCTCTGAATCTAGCTCCACATAGCGCGACACCACCCCCAAAATCTCTAGGCGCATCGATTCCAGTGCCGCTGGGGTGAGATCAGCGCGGTCATGGGCCAAGATCAGCTTTAACCGTTGCTTGGCTTGATGGCGGCTGTTGCCGGAGTGCCGAGAAAAAAGCTGATCCAAAAAATCGAGGAGCATAGGTTTTGCCGGCCTTGTTACTCAGTTGTGAAAGTTGTGAACAGGTCAAAATTGCCATTCCAATCTGGATAAAGTGGGGAAAAACGACAAAACAGTTGTCAGAGCACCTTTTGGTTTAAAAACCGTTTGGCCCGCTCCCAAAAAGACTCGCTCAAGCTGGCCAGCTTGGGAAACTCCACCGCTTCCCCTTCTAGCCGTCGGGCAATGCGCTGGATGGCCTGAGCAGCCAGAGTTGGATTGGCGGAGAGAACCAGGGGCTCCCCTTTGTTGGTGGAGACGATCACCTCGCGGTCTTCTGGAATAATACCCACCAACGGGATGGCCAGCACCTCCACCACATCTTCCACCGACATCATCTGGCCGGCTGCCACCATGTCCGGGCGCAGGCGGTTGACAATGAGCTGAGTCGATGAAATCTGGGCGGCTTCCAACAAGCCCACCACGCGATCTGCATCCCGCACCGCTGCCACTTCTGGGGTGGTGATGATGATGGCCTCGTTGGCCCCGGCAATGGCATTGCGAAACCCTTGTTCGATCCCTGCTGGACAATCGATCAGCACGTAGTCATGGCTGCTGGCCAGCTTCTCGATCAACTGGCGCATCTGATCCGGATTCACCGCCGTTTTGTTGCGGGTTTGGGCTGCCGGCAACAGCGAGAGATGGGGGGTGCGCTTGTCTTTCACCAAAGCCTGCTCGAGGCGGCACTCCCCGGCAATCACCTCTAGGGCCGTGTACACCACCCGATTCTCCAGCCCCAGCAGCAAGTCCAGGTTGCGCAGGCCAAAGTCTGCATCCACCACCACCACCGAGCGACCCAAGCGCGCCAAGGCAGTGCCCAGGTTGGCCGTCACGGTGGTTTTGCCGACTCCACCTTTACCAGAGGTCATGACGATGACTCGGCTCATACTCCTCTCCGCAGAAAATCTTGAAGGCTGGCGATGCAGATGACATCTTCCTGTAGGTAAACCACTTCAGGGGTGTTGGGCAGGGATCCGCCTTCTGGCGGACGGGCCACCTGATTGGCAATGCGCAACTGAGTGGGCTCCAACTGCAATGCCAAGATTACAGCCCCCTTGTCGCCGTTGGCCCCCGCGTGAACCAAGCCGCGCAAGCGTCCCCAAACCCAAACATCTCCTCCGGCAACGATCTCGCCGCCGGGGTTGAGATCCCCCAACAGGAATACGGATCCTCTGTGACGCACGGACATGCCAGAGCGCACTGTCGAACGTAGGTACAGAGGTGTGGTGTCTGGGGGAGCAGGGGGAACTGCCTCCAAAAGGGAAGATTGCTCCACAGAATACCCCAACGTCGCTGCTGCAATCGCTGTCGAGCGGGATCGAGTTTGAACGCGCCACAGTTGCAGTCCATGCTGAGACAATAGGGCAGCAAGAAGTTGTAGGGTGGGCATGTCCAGCTCTCGCTGCTGGCTCCAGAGGGTGAGGGGAGCGACCCCGGCCCAGTAGGGTTTGCGGCTGCGCAACTGCCAAACCAGGTTTTCCCAAAGCTCTTCCCAAGGTAAGGTGCTGGGCAAGTGCAGATGAATCCCTTGTGCATCCGACCGAAAGTAAACGCTGCCCGTGGCCCAGGAGTCTGGAGATGGGGAGATTTCAGGGTTCCATGTAGGGGATCCCGTCATGACCGCCCTTAAACGTCTGCCTGAATATAGAGCCCTATCCTATTCCATTCCCCCAAGCCAGGGGAAACTCTCTCGGCGGTTGCCCTTGATAGCAAAGCGGTTTCGCTTGGGTGGCAGGACAATCTTGCTTCGGGATCGCTAACTTGAGGGTACTTGATGGAGCCAATTCCTGATGTTGAAACCTCGCCACACCCTCAGGCTGCTCGCGCCAGCAGGACAGGATCCTCTCCTCTCCAAGGGGTGGAGTTCTCGCGCGGTGAGACCGGTCGCCATTGCCCTACTCAGCATTCTTGCGGCATCTGGGATGGGATCCCCTGCCCATGCCCAAGATCTGGGCCGTTTGCTGATTCATGGCCTTCAGTGGCTGCAGGTGAGCCAGTTGAACGATGCCCAAGAGGTGAGCTTAGGCCGCCAGATCGATCGACAACTGAAAGCGCGGGGACAACTTCGCCTCAGTTCGGATCCCTACTGGGTCGAGCGGGTGAACCGCATTGGCCAACGGGTGGCCGCCCACAGCGAACGGCCCCATCTGCCCTACACCTTTCAAGTGGTGGAAGATCCCGACATCAACGCCTTTGCCACACTGGGAGGCTTTGTCTACATCACCACTGGTGCCCTCGCAGCCGCCGACAACGACGACCAGATTGCCGCCGTGCTGGCCCACGAGGTGGCCCACATCGGCGAACGCCACGGCCTGCAACAACTGCAGCAGGCTGCCACTGCCCAGTTTGGGGCTCAATTGTTGGGGCTCAACGACAGTACCCTGGCCGCTCTGGCCCTGGAATTGGGAGTACGGCGCCCGCAGAGCCGTGAAAACGAGTTTATCGCCGATGAAAAAGGTCTGGGGGCAGCCTATCGCGCCGGGTTTGACCCGCAGGGCATGCCGCAATTTTTGGCCAAGTTGCAATCCCGCGGATCTGTGCCAGAGTTCCTGCGCACCCATCCCCCCGTCTCGGAGCGCATTGCCCGCCTCAACCAGCTCATCATTCAGCACGGCATGGTCAGCCCAGCCGGTCAGACCGTTCCACTCCACGGCTCCGGCGGCTCCATTTGGCCCTCCGGATCCCCCGAACAAACCCAACGCACCGAGATTGAGATCCTGCCGCTACTCCCTGTCCTGCCCTAACTCGGCACAGAGGGATCCCTTCTGCCCAAGGCCGGCTGAAATGGCTCTCGCTCCCAATCTTTGGCCTTGATGACTTCCTGTGTTTCTTGGTCGGGGATGGCTACTGGTGGAGCTATGCTTCACAGCAAAGGCAGGCCACGCAGTCTCCGCAACTGGTTGAGGTGGGCCGGGCAATCACAGCCGAATAGGGCAATAGCTGCGTTGCTTTCTTCAAGGGTGAACTCCAGAAAGGGATGCTCTGTCACCTCGACCTCAACCCAGGACTCCGTCCCGCTAACGCGAGTGGCTGGGATGGGATCCTTCTGCTCGGGAATAAGGAGAGGATGTCTCCACGGCAAAGAACGGGAGCGGACGACACCCAAGTCAAATGGGGGCGCATCCGGGGCAGAAGCCCAAGCCGCAGGAGCAGACCAAAGCAGCAACGCCCACAGAGCCGGTGTAGCCCACCTTGCCCAGCGCCAATAGGAATAGGGGATCCCTGCCATAGACTTTGCTAACTCACTAGTGTACCGTCCGCTTTGGATTTTGCCAGGGAGTGGCTGAAGCGAAGAGGACGTCATAGCTGCGCAACGCTAACGCGACTGGCCGGCATCGTCTCAGGAACCGTTGGGTCACAGCCGGCGGATCCCATGCCAAACTTTGGTTTAGAATATTTTTAGATTCGAGATTCAGTCTCACTCATTTGAACTTGGGGAGGCCAACCTTTAGCCTTGCCAAGGATATCCCTCTTCTGCAGCGCTCCACTGGGATCTAGCTTCCTGCCCTTTCCCGTCCTGTTTTGTTCATTATCTCTATTATCTCTACCAACTCAGGAGTTTCTTATGGCCGTTCCAAATGGTCATTCCGGCACGCTTCCAGAGCAAGAGGCTTCTTCTATGGGAAAGGACGCTCTTCCGCCAACGCAAACGGGTAATGCTCTAAACCTGGCTCCCCTGCCTGCTGATGGAGCCTCCGGGGCTGCTCAGATGCCGGTACTGCTGGAGGAGAAATCCGGCCCACCGGTGTTTCCCAGCCCTGTCAAGTTCAGCGAAATTGAGATTGACCACCGTCCGGTTGGGGCTTCGACCCTGAAAGTGGTGGATTACTATGCCGACGGACGTCCAGTTACTGCTGCAACTCTCAAAGTCGTGGACACCTGGGGCGAGGGACGCCCAACGGTTGCCTCTGGCGCCAAATTCATCCATGACCCCGCGCTCAATCGCCCGATAATGGCTGATGGCCTGAAAATTGCCAAAACCTTTATGGGCAATCGCCCCATTGAGGCCAGCCCCCTCAAGGTGATGCGCTAGCCCGGATCCCCAAGGTGGGCCAGGGATCCCCTTGCTAACCTGGGTTGGGGCACATCCGGTTAGTGATCATGGAGATCCTGGCAGTTCTCTTGGGGCTGTTGGCGGGCTTGGGAGGAGGAGCGGGCTATCTGGCGGATCAGACGGCGCGGCAGCTTCTGTTGGATCAGTTGGATCGGGCAGAGGTTTTGGAGGTGCGCATCCAAAGCCAGCCCAATTACCGGCTGCTGAATGGCCAAGCGGATCGCCTGCTGATCGCCGGTCGCGGGCTCTATCGAGCGCCCTTTCCCCGCATCGAGCTTCTGGAGCTGGAAACCGATCCGGTGGCAATTGACCCCTCTTTTTTCCAGGGGGCTCCCTTGCGCCTGACGCGACCTCTGCAAGCTGCGGTGCGGGTGGTGGTGCGAGAAGAGGACTTGAATGCTGCCCTCAACATGCCAGAGGTGCTCCGCCAGTTTCAGGATCTCCGGGCCGATCTGCCTTTTGGGGGAGCGGGAAGGGAAGCTCGCCGTTTCGATCTGCGTCAGCCCCGCGTCGAGTTTTTGGATCCCAACCGCATTCAGCTCTCTGCCCTTTTGGTGGAGGAAGACGGCGGTACCGAGCAGAAGGACTCCGTCCAGCCAACGCGAGCAGTGGAGGTGGTGTTCAACGCTGGAATCCGCATGGAGGAAGGGCGCAGCCTAAAGCTGGAGAATCCGGAGTTTGTGATCGGTTCTGTACGGGTTCCTGATGAGATCTCAGCAGCGTTTTTGGGCGGGCTCAATGAGGTGTTTGACCTGCAAGAGCTGGAAGAGAGCGGGATTCTGGTGCGGGTGCTCAGCCTGGAGATAGAGCCTGACCAATTGCAGGTGATTGGGTTTGTGCGGGTGGAGACGCTGGAAAGGACTTTGTCCCGCTAACGGGGATCCCCATTGAGCAGGGATGAGCTCCCCAGGGCTGCGCTCTAGCAGGAGAGCTGCTCTGTCAAACTGGATAAAGATCAGCCAGGCTGGAGATGGGATTATGGCCTTCGATTGGTTTCGCCGCCGCTATACCGACTCTACCGACTCTTCTGGTGAAGCAGAGCCTTCGCCACCGGCCCCGGAACCGGCGGAGATCTCCCCGGAAGACTATTTGGCCTTCGCCAAAGCCGCCTATGCCAACCTGAAGGCCCGTGCTGCTGCCCAAGCCCCACCGGCAACCCAGGACTCTGTCCCACCTGCGCCAGCGGAAGGGATCCCTGCAGAATCCGTCCAGCTGCAGCCACCGGCCTCGACTGAGGACTCCGGCCCACTTGCCCAAGCAGAACCCCGTGAACCCGTCCAGTCCTCCACTCCAACACAAGAACCAGCATCTCCAGAATCGCCCCCTGTGCAGCCGGCGGCAGCTCCCTCGTTTTTCGATCTGGCTCCCCGTGCTGCTGAGCGTCTCCAAGCCCTGCAAGCCAGCGCCGTGGATGAGCCCAAACCCGAGCCGGTGACTCCAGCCGTTGCTCCCTCTCCAGAGACGGGGCCGGAAGAGCTGGTCTTCGATGAGGGCTTCCGCTGGTCAGCCGAGATCCTGGCGGCCCAAGGGCGCAAACCGGAAGAGATTTCCGTTGAGGAAATCTCCTGGCTGCAAAAGCTGCGGCGAGGCTTGGGCAAAACCCGCCTTAACCTGATCAACCAGTTGAAAGCCCTGGTAGGCCGCGGCCCTCTGGATCAGAAGGCTGTGGAAGAAATTGAGGCCCTGTTGCTGCAGGCCGATGTGGGGATCGACGCCACCGAGCAGATCATCCAAGCCCTACAAAAGCGTATGCGAGAGGAGGTGGTGCCCCCAGAGGAGGCCGTCAAATACCTCAAGCAGCAGATGCGGCAGATGTTGACGGTGGGGGATCCCACCTTTGCGCCGCAACGGGACACGCTCAACATTTGGTTGATTGTCGGGGTGAATGGGGCGGGCAAGACCACCACCATTGGCAAAATTGCCCATGTTGCCCGCGAGTCTGGGTACCGCTGTCTGATTGCTGCTGCTGATACGTTTCGGGCTGCTGCTGTGGAGCAGCTCAAGGTTTGGGCAGAGCGAGCAGGGGTAGAGGTGATCGCCAATCCCTCTCCCAATGCCGATCCGGCAGCGGTGGTTTTTGACGCCATCACAGCCGCCAAGGCCAGGGGCACAGAGCTGCTGTTGGTGGACACGGCAGGCCGTCTGCAAAACAAGAAAAACCTGATGGACGAGCTGGCCAAGATCCGCCGCATCGTCGATAAAAAAGCTCCTGAAGCCAAGGTAGAAAGCCTTCTGGTGCTGGATGCCACCCAAGGGCAAAACGGGTTGCGCCAAGCCGAGGTATTTGCCGAGGCTGCCAAGTTGAGCGGCGTGATCCTGACTAAGCTGGATAGCACCGCCAAGGGGGGGATTGCCCTGGCCATTACGCAGCAGATGAACCTGCCCATCCGCTTTATCGGCGCCGGCGAGGGGCTAGAAGATCTGCGGCCTTTTTCCAGCTACGAGTTTGTGGAAGCTCTTCTAAGCGAGTATTGAGGCACCCCCTCTCTGAGAAGGGCCATTGTGAAAGAGAGACACACAGATCCAGGCTTTGTTGGGCGTCGCCCCCGCTTTCTACCCTGGAGTGCTGCAGTGGTGGGGGCAGGTTTGCTTTGGGCTTGGGGTGGGCACCGCTGGATCCAGAGCGGGTTGAACCTGGTTCGGGCGGGATCCACGCAGGATACAGAAGCTTTGCAGGAATTTGTAACCACCTTGGCTCAGGTGTTGTCGGGGGTGCTGGGCTTTACCCTCTCGGTGGTGGCCATTGTGGTGCAGTTGAGCGCGGATCGCTTCACCCCCAAGGTCACGGAGCTGTTTTTGCGCGAGAAAGTCAATTTCTACCTCTTCTTTTTCCTGATTCTGGCCAATGTGGTCAGTTTGTGGAGTTCGGCAGCCCTGAGCCTTTACGTTCGCGTCGGCGGTGTGGAGCAACAACGTCTGGGGCTGCTCATCGGTCTGAATCTGCTGCTGGGCACAGCTTCGTTTTTGATGCTGATCCCCTACTTTCGCTTCGTGTTTCACTTTTTGCAGCCGGCTTCGATTATCCATCGCATTGAGCAGCAAGTGCGGCAGGCCATCCTGGGATCCCTTGCTTCCAGGAGATCAGGATCGGACTCCGGATCCAAGAGGGGCTATTTCTCCCGTTGTTCACTGCAACTGCGGCCTCGTCACGACAACGTTGTGCAGCAACAGCGATGCGCAGGAATACAGGGTGCCGTAGGCATAGCAACAGAGCAGCACTCTCCAATGGGCGAATGCTCGCCAGCTCATCAGCGCTGCCTCTCGGCTCTGGATGAAATCAAAAGCATCGCCACCAGTGCTCTCCGTCAGTAGGAGGGGAGCATTCTCCTGGAAGCCTTGGACAGCTTGAAGTCTCTGTGGGTCTTCTATGCTGCTCACAAAGCACAACTGCCCCCTGCCTGGTTTCTCTTTACCCCGGCTCTGCGGCGGGATCCAGACTTTGCTTCGGTGGATAAGGGACTCTTGAGCCAGATTGAGGCAGAGGGATCCTGGCTGGAGCTGAAGATACTGCGGCAGTATCAAGCCTTGTTTGCCGAGGGGCTAAACGGCATGCGCCAGGCAAGCACCCTGGTGGCCATTCACAGCCGGGAACTGGGGATCCGCGCCCTGGAAACCCAACAACTCACGGTAGCGGGGTGGGTGATCAAGTTTTTCAATACCTATCTGCGGGCCGTCATCAACGCGCGAGACATCCGCAGCGGCTACAACCTGCTCAAGCAATACCGTTTGTTGGCCGAGGCAGCCCTGCAACAGCGCCATTCGGCTCTGGTCTTGCAGATTGTTGGCTACTTTCGCTATTACAGCCTGATTGCCTACAGAGCGGGCCTCTTTTTCTTGTCCGAAACCTTTGGCTTCGATTTGGGAATGTTGGCCCAGTCGAGCTGTGCTCTGGGCTCTGAAACAACGGAAGCCATTGTGCAAGCCTTGTTACGCCTGGATCAAGACCCCGTTCGCGTCAGCGGGACGGAGTCCTTAAGCGAGCAACAGGAAACTACCCTGCGTGGGATCCGCAAAACCCAGGTGCGGGTGGCAGCCTATTTCCTCAGGTGTGGGCGGGAGGATTTGGCCAAGCTGATCTATTGGGATATGCAGCACGAGCCCCTGGCGCGCCTACAGAGCATCCGGCAAGAGCTACAGTCCACCACGGCTGTTATCGCTACTCGGACGGAGTCCTCGTTCTGGGAGTTCACCGATCGAGGGGAGAACTTCTACTTTCTCGAACCGGCTCTGCAACCCTATGCCGACCAATTTTTTGGGTGGTTTCAGGGGCTAGCCGCCGTGCAGGAGGAACAGGGATCCGTGGAACTTCCTTGAAGAGAGGAGACCGGATCCCTCACGGCAGAGTTTAAGCTGGGGCAGGGCTGCTGCTTGTTGTCGTTCCCTTGTCCCATGCGTCCTTTGAGTCACCTCTTCGCGTCAGCGTTGCGTAGTCACAACAGCCCAGGCTTTTCTCCCCCCAGGGGATCCCTGGGATCCAGCTCCTTTGTCCGGTTTCGCCGCAATCCTCATCTGCTGCCCTTTTGGGGCCTCAGCCTGCTGATGATGGGCTTGGCGGTGCCCCTGTTTGTGCTCTCGGGGGCGGATCCCAGTTTGGCCGGCTGCGACGAGAGCTTTTACGCCCAGATGGCCCGCGAGCTGCTGCGGAGAGGGGATTGGCTGGGGCCCACTTTTTTGGGAGAGCCCTTTTTCGAGAAACCCCCTCTGCTCACCTGGAGCGTGGCCTTCAGTTTTGCCCTATACGGGGTGAATGAGTGGGCGGCGCGGCTGCCGGGGATCCTCGCTGCTCTGCTCTCCATTCCCCTGGTGGGCTGGATTGGGCGACCTTTTTTGCCAATGCGGGCGGTCCTTTTGGGGATGGCAATTTTGCCCTTGTGCTACCTCTGGGTGCAGCAGGGGCGGCTGGTGGGGCAGGATGTACCTCTCACCTTTCTGGAGCTGCTGGGGATCCTGGGGCTGATCAACGGCATCCACGGCCACAAGGTTTGGTTTTGGCTGACCGGGGTAGCCTTTGGGCTGGGCCTGTTGATGAAAAGTGCCATGATCCTGCTGCCGGGGGCGGCTTTGATCCCCTATCTCGTGCAGCAACGGCGCCGCTGGATGGGATCCGCCCCATTTTGGCTGGCGCTTGGGCTGGGCTTGGGGATTTTTGGCCTCTGGCTAGGTCCAGCCATGCAGGTGTATGGCCCACAGGTGCTGACCACCCTGGTGGGGAAGGTGTGGGATCTGGGGCAAGAGCCCTTCCATGCGGATGCCACCGGCTGGTACTACTTTTGGCACATTCCCGTTCATGGCTTCCCGTGGACGGTTTTGGCTTTGGTGGGTGGCTTTCTCCTGGTGCGCCAGCAGCCGGGATCCACGCTGCTGATCTGGTCTTTCCCCCTGCTGCTGTTGTTGTTGTTGCAGCTTTATCCCACCAAAACCCCCTACTACACCGTGCAGCTTTACCCCTGGCTGGCTCTCTTGGCCGGGGTAGCCTTGGATCAAGCGTTGGCTATGCGGGGTCGCGTCAGCGGTGCGGATCGCGTTAGCGGGACGGAGTCCTTGCACTTAAAGCCCCGTCTGGCTCAGGTGATCTCCTGGGGCCTGGCAGCGGTGGGGCTGCTGCTGTTGGGTTTGGGGGTGGCCGTCCGGCTGGGCGTAGACGGTCTGGAGCTTCTGCAATCCCACGCTTGGCCGCTGGTGGCGATGGGTCTTTTGTACCTCTTGCTGCCGGGGATCTGGAGTTGGCGGCGGGTGTTGCGCTGTGCCGGCAGTCTGTGGGTGGGAACCCTCTTGTTGGCCGGGATCCTCGCTATGATCACCATCGTCTTGCGGCCTGATTTCGGCAACTTCAGCCCTGCTTTTGCCCGCATGGATTGGAGCCAGATGCTGCCCCCGTCCGTTCGCGTTAGCGGGACGGAGTCCTCGACAGAGGCTGGGGAGACGGTGGTGGATATTGGCCGCAGCGGCTTGCCGGATGTCTGTCAGGCCCAGGCCATCGCTTTTTATACCCCTAATCCGGGGAGATGGGTGGATGATCAGGCTCTGCAACGAGGGGAATATGGAGACTACCTTTGGGTTTCTCCGGTGCAGGCAGAACAGGTGGAGATCCGGGATTTGGGGTTACAACCTCTGGCGGCGGTGGAGGGCTGGCAACTGGTGCGCCGTTTGGATCCCCTCTTGGAGCAGGGCAGCGGGGAGCCTCTTTGAGTTTAAAAATCTTAAGTTTAAGAATCCTAGGAAGTGTTAAAGCATGGCGGGAATAGCGGAATCGGGCCGGTCGTGGGTGTCTCTAGAGCGTACCTGGGTAATCCAGGGATTGGCTTGGCTGGCAGCGCTGCTATTTGTGGCGGGGGTGATCCTGCTGGCGGGGGCTTCACCTCTCCAGGTGGCGGCCAGCATGTGGCAGGGGGCCTTCGGCACTGAAGCTCAGTTTGGCCGGGTTTTGGCAACGCTGGCTCCCCTTGTCCTCTGCTGCTGTGGGCTGGTGTTTACGTTTGTTGCCGGTCTCTACAACTTGGGCATCGAAGGGCAAATGGTGGTCGGGGCAATTGCGGCCACGTTTCTGGTGCGTCTGGAAGCGGGATGGTTGCCGCCGCCACTGGCCATTACCTTGGCGCTTTTGGCCGGGATCCTGGGGGGGGCGGGCTGGGGCCTGTTGGCTGGGATCCTGAATGTGTGGGGGCGGGTCAACGAGATCTTCGCTGGGCTGGGGCTGAATTTTGTTGCCCAAGGTTGGGTGCTCTACCTGATCTTCGGCCCTTGGAAAAGGCCGGGGGTGGCTTCCATGAGCGGGACGGAAGTGTTGGATCCCCGTCTGTGGTTGCCCACCTGGGGGCGGTCAGAGGCCAGTCCGGTGGCGTTGCTGCTGGCCCTGTTGGCTTTGGCCCTGACGGTGCTGGTGGTGGGCAACACTCGCTTCGGCCTGCAGTTGCGGGCGGTGGGGAAAAACCCTGTAGCTGCTTTCCGGTTGGGGATCCCGGCTACCCGCAGGTTGCTCATGGCATTTGCCTGCTGTGGGGGCTTAGCAGGGCTGGCGGGCGCCTTGCAGGTGTTGGCTCTGTTCCATCGCCTCATCCCCAATATCTCCAGCAATTTGGGCTTTCTGGCCTTGTTGGTGGTGATGCTGGCAGGCTTTAACCCCCTGCTGATTTTGCCGATTGCCTTTTTCTTCAGCAGTCTTAACATCGGCAGCTTGCAACTGCCTCTCTCTTTGCAATTGGAGTCTTCTTTGGCCGGTGTGATTCAGGGATCCCTGGTGTTGTTCGTCTTGCTGGCCCAAGGGATCAGCCGCCGCTATTTCCTGGGGAAAGGTTAACAAAACGTGCGGAATTCCCCACCCTCTACAGGGTGGGGATAGATAGCACCGCCCGACTGATTTTAGATACAGGATTTTATTGTTTCCAACGGTGCGCCGCCACAGGAAATAATGCACTTGGAATCATGCCAAAGCTTGGCTTTACCCCAGTACACCTTGTCTATTTCTGCTTTGAATTGCTGCCTCAGTATTCGGCTTGATGCTGACTTTAGAGACGAAACTAGATGGGAAATATTGTTATCGGGATGCAAGTCAATCAGCAAATGTACATGATCCGGTTCCTCTTGAAATTCAGGTTAGAAAACATCGGTTTGCAGATAGTACCCATTCCAAAACAGGTTTCATCGCCTCTAACATCGCTTCAGTCAAAACTTTGCGCCTGTACTTGGTCACAAACACAATGTGCAGGTAAATCCTGAAAACGACATGAGCGCCGCTCCTAAGTTAGTTGGGTCATGGCAATTTCTCCTAACCGCAAAAATTTGATATACTAATAATCGACTGAAGGGCGAGAGCTAGGTAAAAGGGCAGTGGTAACAAGAAGGCAGACATTTCGACTGTATCCAAACAAAGCACAACAAAAGGTTTTGTTGTCTGCTCGTCGTCTCCACTGCTACTTGTACAACGCCTGCATCGCTCATCGGGAGTATGAATACAAACGCAACCGCAGGACGGTTAGCTACTTGGAGCAACAGAATCTGCTGCCTGAGTTCAAGCAGGTGTGGCCGGAGTTTGCTCAACTGAACTCCCAAGCCCTGCAAGCCACCGTCAAGCGAGTCGATGTGGCTTACCAACGGTTTTTCCAAGGACTGAACAGGAAGCCAAGGTTCAAGTCCATTCGCCGGTATTCAGGCTGGACGTATCCTGCCCAGTCAGGTTGGAAAGTAAATAGCACGGGAAAGCATGGCACGGTCACGCTCAATGACTTGGGCATGACCCTGAAAATGCGGGGTAAAGCCAAAGACTGGGGTGTGCCCACCACTCTGACCCTTGTTTACAAGCCCTCCCGACGGCAGTGGTTTGCGTCGTTCACGGTGGAGGTGGCAGTACCTGAGCCAAAGTTTGGTTCGCAGTCGGATTTGCAGTACGAATCTATAGTTGCCTATGACTTGGGTACAGAGACCGCCCTGACTTTGTTTGATGGGGCGGAGTTTCAGGAGATCGCCAATCCCCGCTTTACCCAGCGGAGCGAGGAGAAGATTCGCAGAGTCGCCAGACTGAAGCGCAGAAAGCGTGCCCCTAAAAAGGGCGTCAAGGCTTCCAGAAGGTGGAAGAAAATCCACCGGCGGGAAGCGCAACTCAAAGCCAAAGTTGCCCGTCAGCGCAAAGACTGGCAACACAAAGTTACGTCAGAGATAGCTTGTCGTTATGGCGAAGCGCTCCGCGCCGCCGTAGGCGAACGGCGTAACGGAGAAGCTAAATATCAAAGGGATGACCCGCAAGGGTGGGAAGCGCAAGGCAGGGCTAAACAAGTCGATTTTGTCGGTGGGTTTCGGCACACTCAATCGGATGCTGACCTACAAAATCGAACAGAAGGGAGGTTTGGTTCTCCTGCTTCCCACCAAGGCCATCAAACCGAGCCAACGCTGTCCCAAGTGTGGTGCGGTACACCCGAACTGGGCGGACTTGAGCAACCGTTATCATGTCTGCTCGGCTTGTGGGTTTGAAATCCCCAGGGATCGCGGCTCGGTGATGGTGATGTACAACGTTGCCACTAATCGGCAACCGGGGTTGGGAACCAGCCTCGTGAGTCTTGGATGTCTCAGCTCTACTTCAAAGACCTGCGGGTCTATGAAGCAACTGGGGCAGAGGAAGAGACTAAAATCCTGCCGTCAAGTGGATGGGGCATCAGAAACCCCATCCGCCTATGCGGTGGGGTAGTTCATTGGCTTCGGCAATTCCTGGGATCCCTTTGCGTTAGCGTTGCGCAACAACGAGATTTAACTCCTATCGCGGGGGAAAACTTTGGATTTTTCTGCTCAGGACAGTGGTGCGGTTCCTCTGCCGTAGGCATAGCACCATCAACATCGGGAAATGGGGTTATCGTAGAAGGATGAATCGGACATCCCCTTTTTCAAATCGACCCCTCATTGGCGTTACCACCCGCAACCGCAATGACGAGGGAGACTTTGTAGCGCCAGGCCGCTATGTGGATGCCATTCGCGCTGCCGGAGGGATCCCTGTTCTTTTTCCCCCAGGCGAAAGCGAGCCCCAGGTTTTGCTGTCTTGGGTGGATGGCCTGGTGTTGACCGGTGGCGGCGACCTCTGCCCCAGCACCTACGGAGAAGATCCGCAACATCCCCAGGTGCGCTATGTGAACGCGGAGCGGGATCGATTTGAGGTGGCCTTGGCTCAGGCCGTGCTGGCCCAGGGGATCCCTGTTTTAGGCATTTGCCGGGGGATGCAATTGTTAAATGTGGTCAGTGGCGGCAAGCTGATCCCCCATGTGCCTGATGTGTACGACGAGCTGGATCACTTCAACCCCGCTGATCGCAAGCCCATTCGCCACAATGTCAGCCTGATCCGCTCCACACGGCTACACCAAATCGTCGGCGCAGAAGAAATCTCTGTGGTCTCTTGGCACCATCAGGCCATCCGCGATGTGCCCTCAGGTTGGCGTTTGGCTGCCCGTTCTCGAGATGAGCTGATCGAGGCCATTGAACACGAAACCCACCCCTGGGCTGTTGCCGTGCAGTGGCACCCCGAGTTCACCTTTGAAGAAGCCGAGCACTTCCGTCTGTTTCAAGCCTTTGTGCAGGCAGCACTGCGTTTTTCCCCGCGCCTAGCTGGCCTGCTGCCCAACCCTGAGCCCGTACCCCAAGTCGCCTAAAGGAAGGTTCCCAGCCAGAGGACAGTCCTGCCGTTGGAGAATCATCCAACAGTTATCCCGTCAGTTATCCCGTGCTAACTTCTAGGCGGTGCCCCCTTGTCAAGAAGCGCCGATCGCGGTAGCGGGACGGAGTCCTTTCCCGTCAGGGTGCCGTACGCATATGAACAGGAAGCGACCGCTGGAGAGGGTTGTCTCTCTAGGGCTGGCTTTTGCCAGCTCGGCTCTTTTGGGTGCCTGCGGCGAGTGGAACTCTTCCCGAGCAGACCGGGTCAGTTGCCTAGCGATGCCTTTGTGCGCCTTTACGATGCCATCGGCAATGAACTCTGGAGCCACCAGTTTGGAACCCCTGACCAAGAAAACTGGGTTGCAAGCCCTGCCCTTAAGGGCGGCTTTTACTTCATCGCTACGTGACGCTTTCGCGGACGCCTGCGGCGGCGCAGAGCGCTATAGTCTGTCTTAGTCGGGGCACCGGTGAAAGTAAGTGTATCGCGTCCGCAGGCTCAAGTTAGGAACTTCCCCACAGTTGCACCAGTTGGCTTTGGCAGCAGGCCAGCTGTATTCCCAAACCCTCGTTTCCTTTTGGCGGGTAGTCCGTAAAAAAGGTTTGTGGTTGAAACCCGCAAGCTTAATGCGCTGGTTCCCCAACAGCCCAGAAAATGAGCTCCATGCCCACAGTGCTGACGCCGTAGTGCAGAGCTTCTGTGCTGCCCTGAAATCCTGGCGCAGCCGCCGCAACAGCGACCCCACCGCCAAGCCCCCCAAAAGACGGCGGCGCTACTTCAAGGTCATCTGGAAGTCCTCTGCCATTAGGGTTCGGGGTGGGAAGTTAGTTCTTTCCAACGGCAAGACCAACCCGCCTGTGGTCATTTCTTGGGCGTGGGAGACTCCAGTCCAAGTAGAAATCGGCTGGGACGGCAAGCAGTACGAGCTGCGGGCCTGCTACGACCTCAGCAAACGGCAGGCGGAGAGGAAAGAAGAGGAAACACCAAAGGCCGGGGAAGTGGCAGGGGTGGATTTGGGAGAAGTGCATCTGGCCGTTGCCCACGATGGGAAGGAAACTTTCATAGCCAACGGGCGGTTGCTGCGTTCCCAAAGGCGTTACCAGAACAAGCTGAAGGGCAAGCTCTCCAGGCTAGTAGCTCGCAAGAAGAGAGACTCACGGCGGTGGAAGCGGTTAGTTCGTTCTAAGCAGCGTCAGTTAGCTAGGCTGGCAAAGCAGATGGCGGACATTCTCCACAAGCAGACGACCAGGTTGGTCTCCACGCTCCAAGCAAGAGGCGTGCAGACGGTTGTGATTGGGGACATCCGGGATATCCGGCGGTCGGCCCAGTACAACAAGGTAGCCAACCAGAAAATCCACCAAATGCTGTCGGGACAGGTGCGGCGGATGCTCACCTACAAGGCAGAGCAGTTGGGGATGCGGGTGGTGTTGCAAGAGGAGCGGTACACCTCGCAGAAGTGCCCGCGCTGCAACATGCTCCACAAGCCCAGTGGTAGGGAGTATCATTGCCGAGCCTGTGGCTTTAGGTTTCACCGCGACGGTGTGGGTGCAGTGAATTTGAGACGGAAGTATCTGGGGTCATTTGACGTCCCAGTAGTTGGGGTGATGGCATCCCCCATTGGGTTGAGGTATTGGCCTCACGCCCAATGTAGCCCGGCAAGTGAAAGTCGTTTCACAAACCGGGAAAGAATCCCTCGCCTTTAGGCGGGAGAGAATGTCAATGGATCGGTTCTCTTGCTTCGGATAGAAGGGGAAATCTTTGGGTGGCGGGGGTAACTTGGGGAGCCTTTCCTGACCAACCCCGATCGCGTCAGCGGGACGGAGTCCTTTCGCGTCAGCGGGACGGAGTCCTTGCGGGCATGAAAGATGTCTTGGTACTCAAATACGCTCGTTAGGCTGAGGCTTTGCCAGGGCGGGATCCCTCTGCGGCAGCTCAACACCCCAGTAGCCAGCAGAAAGCTGCCCCATGCTAGGCTCTAGGCGGTGCTGCCCTAGTCGGCAAGGGGGGACTTGAAGGATATGAAAAAAAGGGTGGGCAGGGTAGTTTTCGCAAGTGCTTTAACTTTTTTTGCCAGTTCAATTCTTCTGAGAGCCTACGGTTCGCATTCAATCGAGTGGGCTCGCCAGTTCGGAACTCCTGCGAATGAGGTGGCTGACTCTATTGCTGTCGATCGCGCCAGCGGTGCGGAGCACTTTGGACAGGGCAATGCTTGGGTAGCGGGAACCACTACGGGAGCCCTTCCTGACCAGTTGAGCGCTGGGAGCTGGGGTGCTTCTGTGCTTCAAGTACAGTCGCTAAGCCTGAGCTTCCTTCCCTTGGGAGAGCGGCCATGCACCGAATAGCTGCTTTGCCAGGGGGATGGGATCCTTCCCAATCCGGCGTCATTTTCTTGGAGCAGGATCCCGCTCCCATCGTTATCCTTTCGGCAGCCGATACGGACCTCACGGCTTTGAGCGCGGCCATCCGTCTTTTGCCCCAAGACTTTCCGGCCATACGGGCAGCTAATCTGCTGCAGTTGCAACAGCCCCTCAGCCTGGATGACTACGCCGAGAAGGTGCTGCGGCGGGCGCAGGTGGTGCTCCTTCGCCTGTTGGGGGGAAGGGCCTACTGGAGCTATGGCCTGGAGGTAGCCAAGCAGGTGGCCGCCGAGGAGGGATCCACCCTGATCGTCATTCCTGGGGACGATCGCCCCGACTGGGATTTGGTGAGCCATTCCACTGTGCCCCTGGCGGTGGCGGATCGGGTGTGGCGGTACTGGCTGGAGGGGGGAGCGGAGAATGTGGCTGCCTGTCTGCTGTTGCTGGCTGGGGAGTTCCTAGGGGGCCAATATTCGGCGCCGGATCCACAAGGGTTGCCTCGTCTTGGGATCTACCAACCTCCCGTAGCCTCGCCGACGGATCCCCAAGCTCCCAAGGTGGGGATTTTACTCTACCGGGCCCATGTTCTGGCGGGGAATACAGAGCCGGTGGATCAATTGGCAAAAGCCTTGGTGGAGCGGGGGCTGCAGCCTCTGTGCCTTTACACCTACAGCCTTCAAGATCCCGACTTGCCCCAGGCCATTCGGGATCACTTTGGCAGCCAGATTGACCTGTTGCTCAACACCACCAGCTTTTCTCTGGCGCGGTTGGACAGCCACCAGCCCGACGTGAGGCTGTGGCAGGAGTTGGATGTGCCTGTTTTGCAGGTAATCCTCAGCGGTGGATCCCGGCAGAGCTGGGAGAACTCCACGCGGGGATTGGGGGCGCGGGATCTGGCCATGAATGTGGCTTTGCCGGAGGTGGATGGGCGCATCATCAGCCGCGCCATTTCCTTCAAAGCGGTTCAACAGCGGGATCCCCACTTGCAAACGGAGGTGGTGGCCTATGCGGCTGTGCCGGATCGGGTGGAGTTTGTAGCCGATTTGGCGGCCAACTGGGTGAAATTGCGGCGTACCCCCCCTTCCCAGCGGCGACTGGCTTTGATCCTGGCCAACTACCCCAGTCGGGACGGGCGGTTGGCCAATGGGGTAGGGTTGGATACCCCTGCCAGTTGTGTGGAAATTCTCAAAGCTTTGGCGGGAGCTGGCTACTCAGTAGATCCCCTGCCCCAGACTGGAGATGAACTCATCCATTGGCTAACCGAAGGCCAGACCTACGACCCCTTGGGATCCCTGCGCCCGGCTCGGCAATGCCTTTCTGCTGCCCTTTATCGAGAGTGGTTTGCCCGCTTGCCTGAGCCCATCCAGACCGACCTCGTCCGGCAGTGGGGAGATCCGCCCGCCCAAAACATCCCCATCGCCGGTCTCCAGTTGGGGCACGTTTTTGTTGGCATCCAGCCCCCGCGAGGCTACGACCGGGATCCCTCGTTGAACTACCACGCCCCGGATCTGGTGCCCCCCCACGAGTACCTGGCTTTTTACCTGTGGTTGCGGCAGGTCTTCGGCACTCAAGCGGTGGTGCATGTGGGCAAGCACGGCAACCTGGAATGGCTGCCCGGCAAGGGATCCGCCCTTTCCGCCACCTGCTACCCGGAGATGGCCCTGGGGCCGCTGCCCCACTTCTACCCCTTCATTGTCAACGATCCGGGAGAGGGATCCCAGGCCAAGCGGCGAGCCCAGGCAGTGATTATCGACCACCTCACCCCGCCCCTTACTCGTGCTGAGCTGTACGGCCCCCTGGCGGACTTGGAACGGTTGATGGATGAGTACGTGCAGGCCCAACAGTTGGATCCCAGTCGTTGTCCCCTGATTCGCGCCCAGATTCAGGAGCTGGTTCGAGCAGAGCATCTAGACCAACAGTTCAACCTGGAAAAAGAAGAAGATTGGAATCGCCTGGATGGCTATCTTTGCGAGCTAAAAGAATCTCAGATTCGCGATGGGCTGCACATCTTTGGTCGAATCCCTGCCGGTGAGCAGCTTGTTGATCTGGTGGTAGCCCTGGCCCGCTACCCTGGCCACGGGCAACTGGGGATTACTCAGGCCATTGCCCGCGATTGGGGATGGGACTGGGATCCCTTGACCGCCGACCTGACAGATCCTTGGCCAGAGGGATCCCCGAACTCGCCGTAACCCAAGCCAAGCGTTTTATTTTCCTCTCTCAGGGAGCAAGGAAGAATCTTAAGAGTAAGAGGAGTTGATCGGGATCCCTCATCAACTCCTCTGTTGGAACAATGGAAGCAGGCTAGAGAAACAGCTGGATCCCGGAATCGTAGCCCAAGACCGGCTCGCGCCTAGGTGCCCCCTGGCCAGCTACCGGGAAGCCCTAGCGGGCGTTTCAATAGCGAGATTGAAAACTCCGCCGCCGCTCACCGCCACTGTTCGCGTTACCAGAGCGGAAACCTGAGGTGGGGCGTTCTTCTCGCGGGCGAGCTTTGTTCACCTTGAGGTCGCGCCCCATCCATTCTGCCCCATCCAGAGCAGCAATGGCAGCCTGCTCCTCTGCTTCAGAGCTCATTTCCACAAACCCGAAGCCTCGAATGCGG
Source organism: Thermostichus sp. MS-CIW-36 (assembly GCF_054059035.1). Classification (NCBI taxonomy): domain Bacteria; kingdom Bacillati; phylum Cyanobacteriota; class Cyanophyceae; order Thermostichales; family Thermostichaceae; genus Thermostichus; species Thermostichus sp. MS-CIW-36. Next base: position 12,926 of record NZ_JBSSBR010000009.1, on the reverse strand, counting down.
CCTGTCTCGCGGTCAGTGGGGATCTGCACCCGCTTCACAGAACCGTACTCAGCAAAAACAGCGGTCAAATCCGCTTCTGTCACCTTAAAGGAAAGGTTGCCAACATAAATCGACATAGACGATCTCCGAAAGAGAGAGTAACAAAGGGTGAGATGTTCGGAGAGCCGTCTGCCAATACAAAACGTGAAAATCCGTCAAGACTAGAAGAAACGAGCACTACAACCGACAACGATCTCGTCCCCCATCCTAACACAGAAGTAGGGGCTCGCCACTCCGATTTTTCCAAATCCTGGGAAGATTGCCTTCATCACCCCGCCGCTCTACCTGCGCTGACGCCACCTCAGCCCAGCTTCTCCAGCCTGGATCCCAGTAACCTCATCTGGGCTTCCAGCTCCGCCAGTTGTTCCTGACTGGCTTGCACCACCTCAGGGTTGGCCCGGTTGAGAAAATTGGGGTTCTCCAAGCGGGCGCGGATCCCTTGGGCCTCTTTTTCCAGTTTGGCCAGGTCTTTTTGCAGCTTGGCCCGCAGCGCTTCCACATCCACCAATCCCGCCAAGGGCATCAGCACCTGCACCGTGCCCACCACTGCAGCCGCCACCTGTTTGGGCTCCGTGGCCAGGGATCCCGTAATCTCCAAAGCCTCGGCCTTAACCAGATCCCGGATATAAGCTTGGGCAGCCCTGAGAATTTGCTGCTGGGTGGGATCGTCGGTAACCAGGAGGGCGGTGACGGCCTGCTGGGGCTTGAGGCCGGTTTCTGCCCGCAGGTTGCGCAGGCTGGTAATGGTTTGGATCACCAAGCCAAACTCCCGCTCCAGTTGGGGGTCGATCCAGGTGGGATCCGGGGTGGGATAGGGCTGCACGGAGATAGAGGTGGTTTGGTTGGCCTGGGTGAGCAGCTGCCAGATCTCCTCGGTGATGTGGGGCATCCAGGGGTGCAGCAGCTTGAGAATGGTTTCCAAAACGGTGGCCAGCACCTGCTGCGCTGCGCGCTTGGAAGCCAAGTTTTCTCCCCGCAGCCGGGGCTTGACCAGCTCGATGTACCAGTCACAAAAGTCATCCCAAATGAGAGAGTAGAGCAGGCGCGCCCCCTCGCCCAGGCCATAGGCTTCCAGCTCGGCGATAACTTGGGTGGCCGTGGAGTGCAGCCGCGACAGGATCCAGCGATCGGCCAATTCCAGCGCTTCGGGGGCAGGGGATCCCAGTTGGGCGGGGGTCTGTCCCTCCAAGTTCATCAACACAAAGCGGGAGGCGTTCCAGATCTTATTGGCAAAGTTGCGGGCGGCCTCCACGCTGGCGCTCTCGCCGGTCTTGCGGTCGTAGGCCAGGCGGATATCCTGCCCTGCCCCCACCACCTCTTTGACCAGGGCATAGCGCAGGGCGTCGGTGCCGTATTTGTCCAGCAGCTCCAGGGGATCGATACCATTCCCCTTGGTCTTGGACATTTTCGCCCCGTGCTCATCCCGCACCAGGCCATTGATGTACACATCTTTGAAGGGGATCTGGCCGGTAAATTGGGATCCCATCATGGCCATGCGGGCCACCCAGAAGAAAATGATGTCAAAGCCCGTGGACATCAGGGAGTTGGGATAGTAGCGTTTGAAATCCTCGGTCTCTTCCGGCCAGCCCAGGGTTGAAAAGGGCCACAGAGCAGAGCTAAACCAGGTATCCAGCACATCGGGATCCTGTTCCACCCGCTCAACTTCTGGGCCAAACTTTTCCCGTGCCTTGAGCAGCGCTTCCTCGCCGTTGCGGGCCACCACAAAAGCTTGGGGATCCTCGAGAAGCTGGCCATTGAGGACTGGATACCAAGCTGGGATCTGATGGCCCCACCACAACTGCCGAGAAATGCACCAGGGGCGCAGCTTTTCCAGCCAGCCCGTGTAGACTTTGGTCCAGCGCTCAGGGATAAAGCGGGGGCTATTTCGTTGGTATTCCTCTTCCAAACAGCGAGCCCCCATCCCCGAGACATCGCAAAACCACTGAATGGAAAGCAAAGGCTCGATGGGCACGCCGCCGCGGTCGCTGTGGGGAACGGTGTGGGTGTAGTCCTCCACCTTCTCCAGCAGGCCATGTTCGGCAAACCACTGCACCACCTTTTCTCGGGCCACAAAGCGATCTAGGCCGGTGAAAGGATCCCCGTTTTCGTTGAGGGTGCCGTCTTTATTGAGGATGTTGATGAAGGGCAATTGGTGCCGTTTGCCGATTTCAAAGTCGTTGGGGTCGTGGGCCGGGGTAATTTTCACACACCCGGAGCCAAAGGAGGGATCCACATACTCATCCGCAATGATGGGGATGAGGCGATTTTTAATGGGCAGGCGAATGAACTGGCCGATGAGATGGCAATAGCGCTCGTCTTGGGGGTTCACCGCCACCGCCGTATCCCCCAGCATGGTCTCGGGCCGAGTGGTGGCCACCACCAGATACTGGCTGGGATCCTCGGCCAAGGGATAGCGAAAATGCCACAGGTGGCCCTTGACCTCTTTGTCGTCTAGCTCAATGTCTGACACCGCCGACTGGGTGGCCGGGCACCAGTTCACCAAATACTCGCCCCGGTAAATCAACCCCGCCTCGTATAGCCGCACAAACGCCTCGGTTACCGCCCGGCTCAGCCCCTCGTCGAGGGTAAAGCGATCCCGCGTCCAGTCCAGCGAGAGACCCAGCCGCCGCAATTGGCTCTTGATAGCTCCCTGCGACTGCTCCTTCCAAGCCCAAGCTCGCTCCAGAAAAGCCTCGCGGCCCAGATCGAAGCGGGTCTTGCCCTCTTGGCGCAGTTGGTTTTCCAGGATGGTGTGCACGGCGATGCTGGCATGGTCTGTGCCGGGCAGCCAGAGCACGTTGTAGCCGCGCATGCGCTTGTAGCGCGTCACCACATCCGGCAGGGTAAAGGCAAAAGCATGGCCCATGTGCAGGTTGCCCGTCACATTGGGCGGGGGCAGCACCATGCTAAAGGCCTCTCCCGGCGCCTTGGGATCCGCCACGTAAAAGCCCTTCTCCTCCCAAAAGCGCTGCCACTTCGGCTCGGTCTCGAAGGGGTTGTACTGGCTGGGCAGGTTGACAGAGGAAATTGCAGCAGTCATGGGGAGAATAGGCCAACGGCTGAGAAGGATAAATCACTTTATAGAGTAGCAGTCTAACCCCTTGCCCTTCGGGGTAGAGTGGCCCGTTGGTCTTGACCCCGATCACACAGCCAGAGAGGGATTTCGAGCTAGGGTACTACCATCCTCAGCTTTGGGTACTGCGTTATGTCCAGATCATTGACGGCAACGGTCCTGATGGCCCTGATGGCTCTATCCCCTGGGATCCCTGCCTTGGCGCAACAGGACCAGGAGAGCTTAGATGGTGACATCCTGATTTGTCAGGGGGTATCTCATCTAGACTCTTTGGCAGGTTTTGAGGCTTGCTTGAGTTTGGGTTCCTACACCTACTCTCAGTCTGATAACCAATCCGCGCCCCAGTTGTTAGCAGATTTGTTGCTTTCGTACCTCGAGCGAACCCCCTCTCAGTCTAATAGCCAATCCCAGTTGGTAGGCCTGTATTTCATCCCATACACCACCTATAGCTTTTGCTTTGTGGGTACAGAGAAGTTCGATGACTCAGAGGAGATTTATGTGGGTCGAAGTGGACGGCTATTCTTCGGTTTGGATCGCCCCCTGACCCCTTCTGAACTGGAGGTAGAGACCCCCCAAGTTATCCAGCGGAAGGCCCGTATTCTCCAGGTGGCGGCAGATCCCATTTTCGGTATCAGCCAACTGGTGGTTTACGACGAGACTGAGTTTCGCCTGAAGCAGCCAAGAATAGTGGTCACGCCTCTGGGATACTTCGGAGACTCCATTTCGCGAGAGGTGTTTTTAGAGAGTCCCGACTGCCAAGCCATTTTGAATTGAGGGCCTTCCGCACCTTCGGCTAGTGGGCGCTCCTGGGTTTGGCAAACTTGCAAGCTGGCTCTACAGCCCAGAGTAAGCGTTGAGCCATTCCATGAAGTAAAACACCAGTGGCGCGGTGAACACATAGCTGTCTCCCCGATCCAAGATGCCACCGTGGCCCGGGATTAGATCCCCGGAATCTTTGACGCCGGCATCTCGCTTCATCAGCGATTCGGTCAGGTCGCCCAGCAGGCTGGTTAACCCAATCAAAAACCCCAGAATGCCCCCACTCAACCAGCTCCACGGCCAGCCCAGGTAATAGGCTCCAACCACCGCAAGGGTCATGCTGGCGGCAATGCCGGCTACTGCTCCTTCCACCGTCTTTTTCGGGCTGAGGATGGAGAGCTTGGTGCGCCCAAAGGCCCGACCACACAGGTAGGCCCCCACATCGGCAGCGATCACGCAGCCAATGGCCAACAGCGTAATCCATAGCCCTTCGCCAATGCCCTTGGATAAAGACAAAGCCCTGACCCGAATCCAAAAACTGGGCAGCAGAGCACAGTAAAACAGTCCCAAAATTGAGGTGGCAATATCGGCAATGGTGGCGAGCTTAGGCTTAAAAAGCAGATAAAAGCAGATCACAGAACCGGCGACGATAAAAGCAGGGCTGGTCCACTCGGGCTTGACCTGCTGTAAAACAACCAGCACCTGGCTGGAAAACATGGTGGTGCGCATGGCCGGCGCATTGCCTTTGGCTTGCACCAAGCGAAAAAACTCCAACTGGGCCAAAAAAATGATTAGCCCAATGGCTGCAGTAAAATACCAGCCCCCTAGCAGGGTGACCGCCAACGCAAACAACACCGCCGCAAAACCGCTAACCCAACGGGCTCCCATGGGCGCACCCCGTCACGTTGGCTGGCCAAATACCTCTTGCCCCCGGCTCCAGCAGATCGACGTCCAAGCCGAGAGCAGAAGAAACCCCCCCTCTGGTGTTCAAGATTCGCGTTTGCGGGACGGAGTCCTGATGCGGCTGCTGCAATGGAAACGCCTCTTGCCCTAGCGTTTCAGTTTAACTCCCTTGGCCTCGAAACAACCGCTTTCGGCCCTGCAGGATGGGATTTCCAGGTAAGGTGGCAGACAGACTGGAGCATGAGATAATGGGCAAACCGCAAAGCTCACTGCTGACCGCCTAAGATACCTCTGATTCGTTGCACCGCAGCATGGTTCAAGAACTTACTTCGCGCTCCACAACTGCTCGCATTTCTGCCGAAGAGGCTCGTCTTCTCTATGAAGACATGGTGCTGGGCCGTCTGTTTGAAGACAAGTGCGCCGAAATGTACTACAAGGGCAAGATGTTCGGCTTTGTGCATCTGTACAACGGCCAAGAGGCCGTCTCTACGGGGGTGATCAAGGCGCTCAAGCCCACCGACTACGTGTGCAGCACCTACCGCGATCATGTGCATGCCCTCAGCACAGGGATCCCGCCGCGGGCGGTCATGGCAGAGTTGTTCGGCAAGGCCACCGGCTGCAGCAAGGGTCGGGGTGGTTCCATGCACCTCTTCTCGGCGGAGCACAATTTCTTGGGGGGCTATGCCTTTGTGGCCGAAGGGATCCCAGTGGCGACGGGGGCTGCTTTTTCTGCCAAATACCGGGGCACTGACCAGGTAACCGCCTGCTTCTTCGGGGATGGAGCCTGCAACAACGGCCAGTTTTACGAGTGCCTCAACATGGCTGCCCTCTGGAAGTTGCCCATCATCTATGTGGTGGAAAATAACTTCTGGGCCATTGGCATGGCCCATGAACGCGCCACTTCCGACACCGATATTTACCGCAAAGGCCCGGCTTTTGGCATGCCCGGCTACCAGGTGGATGGGATGGATGTGCTAGCAGTGCGAGAGGCCGCCCAACAGGCCATCGCCCGCGCCCGTGCCGGAGAAGGCCCCACCTTGCTGGAGTGCATCACCTATCGTTTCCGGGGCCATTCTCTGGCCGACCCTGACGAGCTGCGCAGTCCTGAGGAAAAAGAGTTCTGGCGGCAGCGGGATCCCATCAAGCAACTGGAACGCTATGCCCTGGAGCACAACCTAATGACCGAGGCAGACTTCCAAGCCATCCACGCGGAGGTCAGCGCCGTGATTGAGGACGCGGTTCTTTTTGCCCTGGAAAGCCCAGAGCCCACTCTGGACGAGCTACACCGCTTTGTCTTTGCCGAAGATGAGTAGACCCCCCCAGGTACCGGGGGAGTTCAGGAGCCGAGATCTTGCTTGGCCGGAGGATCCCTGGCCAGCTCGGGCGGCCTATCCACCCGACGGAGCGCTATCGCGCCGGATCCCTTGAGGATCCTCGATGATTGGCATTGGAGAAACCTTCTCGAGATCTGCGCTATTGCGCAGATTTTTTTGTAAATATCGCTTCCCATTTGTTTACACAGCTTCATATCATTGAGGTATCGAGCATGAGTATTTATTCCTGGTCATGAGCAATCCTCTTGAGTTTCCCTGGCTGTCGGTGCTGGTGCTCTTGCCTCTGCTGGCAGCCTTCGGGATCCCCTTGATCCCCCAGAGCCGTTGGGTGCGTTGGTATGCCCTCGCTGTGGGGGCTTTTGATTTGGGCCTGATGGTCTATGTCTTTGCGCGGCACTATGACCTGCAGGACTTTTCTCTGCAACTGGCGGAGCGCTACGCCTGGGTGCCCCAAATTGGGTTCCACTGGTCGCTGGCGGTGGACGGCCTCTCCTTCCCGCTGGTGTTGCTGTCGGGTTTGATCACAACCCTGTCGATTGTGGCGGCTTGGAATCTCACCCATAAGCCGCGTTTGTTTTTCTTCTTGCTGCTGCTGATGTACGGTGCCCAGGTGGGCGTGTTTCTGGCGCAGGACATGCTCCTTTTCTTCCTGATGTGGGAGATCGAGCTGGTGCCGGTCTATCTGCTCATCTCCATCTGGGGTGGGCCGAAGCGCCAGTACGCCGCCACCAAGTTCATCCTCTACACCGCTGCCGCCTCTATTTTTATCCTGGTGGGATCCCTGGCAATGGCCTTCTATGGCGAGGGCTTTAGCCTGGAGATGGCAGAGCTGAGCGCTAAGTCTTACCCGGTGGCCTTGGAGCTGTTGGCCTATGCGGCTTTGCTGATCGCCTTTGGGGTGAAGCTGCCGATTTTCCCGCTGCACACCTGGCTGCCGGATGCCCACAGCGAAGCCTCTGCTCCCATTTCCATGATCTTGGCGGGGGTTCTGCTCAAGATGGGGGGCTATGGCCTGATCCGCATGAATGTGGGCATGTTGTCGGAAGCCCACGTGTACTTCGCCCCGGTGCTGGCGGTGTTGGGTGTGGTGAACATCATCTACGGGGCGTTGGCCGCCTTCGGTCAGAACCATCTCAAGCGGCGCTTGGCCTATTCATCCATCGCCCACATGGGCTTTGTGTTGATCGGGATCTCCGCCTTTACGGAGCTGGGCATCAATGGGGCAGTGCTGCAAATGATCTCCCACGGTCTGATCGCTGCAGTTTTGTTCTTCCTGACGGGGATCACCTACGAGCGCACCCACACCCTTGCCCTCGACAAGTTGGGAGGGTTGGCCAAGCAGATGCCGAAGGCTTTTGCCCTGTTTACGGCGGGATCCCTGGCCTCTCTGGCGCTGCCGGGTATGAGTGGATTTGTGGGTGAGCTGACGGTGTTCTTGGGCTTGACCACCAGCGATGCCTATGCGCCGACCTTCAAAGCTGGAATTGCCCTGCTGGCGGCAGTGGGCATCATTTTGACGCCCATTTACTTGCTCTCCATGCTGCGTCAGGTGTTCTACGGGGCTCAGGATCCCGGCCTAGTTTTGGAAGATTACCTGGGGGATATGCGCCCGCGGGAAATGGCGGTGGCCCTCTGTCTGCTGTTGCCGATCCTCGGCATTGGCTTCTACCCACGCCTGGCTACCCAAACCTACGATGTCACGACGGTGGCGGTAGCTGCCCAGTTGCGCAGTGTGTTGGCAACTGAAATCGTGCAGCGGCCTTTCTTCCCCTCGCCAGTGCAACCGGCCCAGGTGGCAGCTCTGCCCCTGGAGGATTGAAAGGAGGTCGAGGGCTCGGCTTCCCTTTGTTCGGTCTTTCTCTATCTACTTCTTCTCTGTCCAGAAGAGCTGGTGTTTGAGGAGCAGCCCCACTCAACATTCAGCTCTTCTTTTGTTTTTTTTAAGTTTTAAGGTTGGGTTTGGGATCCGGGATATCCCTGGGCTGGGATTTTCTTGTGGCCGATTGTTCTTGCGCCGTCCATTCTATCGGTGATCGGTATGAATAGAGTTTTGTTCCATCAGGTTTAGCTGCACCACCAACCACCAGAGGGTTACATCGGAATAGGTTGCCCGGCGCTTGAGCCGAGAAATGGAGTGTACCGGGTTTTGGCTGTCGATCATCCACTCAGAAGCGATGATTTGGCCGCGTTGCTGAGCATTCATTGTTTCTCCCTCCGCTCGCAAACTGCTCAATACTTAGAATGGCTAATATTTAGGATGGCGAATTTGCACGGGAGCGTGTGAAAAAATATATTACGCAGGGATCCCCAAAATCGGCTAACTTTCTTAGCAATGAGGATCTCATAAGCCGTTGAGTTGCTGAGTTGCCGTCCGGGGATGGGAAAAATGTTGCAGAAGGGGTAAAAGGTTGAGCGAGGGGATTGCCCCTATCTTCACAAGTCTTAAAACCTAGAAAGATTCTATTTTCTCTTGACTTGTCTGTGGGTCTGAATTCCACCTCCCTTCGCCGGCCTCTGCAGCAGCAACCCTTGAGAAGTCTGAGATCCCGATGAGAGCCCCCCAGCCAGCCTCTGCTTTTGGAGAAGTGGTGGAAGCCAACACCACAACCTTTGTGGCCCAGTGCTTCGAGCCGGAACGTCTGACCTTCCCACCCATGCCTGCTCTCGGCAGTTGGACGCGCTCCCAAGACGAAGAGACCGGCAACCTAATCTACGGGGTGGTTTGCTATGCCGCCATCGCCCCCATCGACACCGTCCACCGCGCCAGGGCTTTGGGCCTCTCCCCTCAGGAGCTGCGGGAGCAACAGCCCCAAATTTTTGCCATGTTGCGCACCGATTTCCGCGCGGCCATTGTCGGCTTTGTCAGCGGGGGACGAGTCTACCAGTACTTGCCGCCACGGCCTCCCCAGATTCACCAGCCGGTTTATCTCTGCTCCGATACGGAAGTGAGGGAATTTTGCCGCTCTTTCGAGTTTTTGCGCACCCTACTACAGGTTAACGGGATCCCAACCGATGAGCTGGTGGCTGCCGTGATCCGCCAGACTTACCGAATCCTGAACCGAGATCGCAACTGGCTTTTACAGGCAGGTCGGCAGTTGAGCTCTCTGTTGCGGGATGATTATGAGCATCTCAGCGCAATTTTACGAAAGATTGAAGCCTAAGCGAAGAAATATTGAGAATGGCCTTGGATCCTTCTTGAGTCAGGTCGGGGGGTGATAATCTGAGGCCGTTTCCTAATGAAGTTTATTCCTTTTGTATCCTCTTTCTGCTGTAAAAATGTTTAACAAATTCAATCCTTCTGACAAACCCTCCAAAGGCAATTGGGCAGGTCGCACCTTTTCCGCTGCTACGGGCGCTTCGGTGGCAGCCGGCGTTTGCATTGCCCACGGTCAACCGGCTCATGTGTCACTGTTGGTGGCTTGTTGTGCGACCGTATTTGCCCTCGTTTTGGATGAAATGGGCTGGATCTAGGCTCGGTTGCAACGTCAGCTCTGGATTTTGCCGCATAAGAAGCCGGTCTAAAGCAGAGGCCAACCAATAGGGATCCCTGGCCCTCTGGGTTTGCTGCTTGGGTGAAAGGATCCCTTCATCTTGCTTCGCGGGCTGCCCGCACCAACAATCCTGCTGTGATCAGCCCTGCCAGAATGGAGCTACCCCCATGGCTGAACAAAGGCAGGGGCACGCCTGTGGTGGGCAAAATCCCAGTGACCACGCCGATGTTCATCAGTGACTGACCCACCAAAAACATCAGGCAGCCGCAGGCTACTAAGCGAATGGTCAGCTCTCGACAGCGCCCCATCACTCGCCAGCCCAGCAAGGTGTAGAAAGTCAGCAACCCCAGAAAGAACAGGGATCCGGCCAAGCCAAACTCTTCTGCATACACCGAGAAGATGAAGTCGGTGTATTGGATGGGCAGGTAGAACAGCTTTTGCTGGGAAAGGCCATACCCTTTGCCCCACAGGCCGCCGGAGCCAATGGCCAACAGGCTTTGCACCAACTGATAGCCATCCCCTTGGGCGTTACCCCAGGGATCCAAAAAGGCCAGGATGCGCCGTCGTTGGTAATCTTTGCTGAGAATGCTCACCACAGCCGCCAGAATCCCCAGCCCCGCTGTGGCCAAAAGGGTGAAAGCTGGGATCCCGGCGGTCCAAGCCATAGCCCAGAGGGTGAGGCCGCAGATGGCCGTGGTGCCCAGGTTGGGCTGGGCGAGGATCCCCAAGAGCGCAAAGGCGAAGATAACCACCCAGAGGATGCGGAACCAGAGGGGATGGTGAAACCAGCGGCCAAAGATCCAGGATCCCTGCAAGACCAACAGGGGCTTGAGCAATTCCGAGGGCTGGATAACAGGGATCACCTTCAAATCCAGCCAGCGGCTGGCTTCCAGGCGGGAAACCCCCAACCCCGGCACCTGGGTGGCCCACACCAGGCCAACTCCCAGCAAGCAGAGGATCCCGGCCCAGGGGAACCAGCGCCGCAGCGGGATCTGCACCAGAGCCCAGAAACAGCCCAGACCCAACCCGGCCCAGAGCAATTGCCGCTTGAAAAAGTAGAGGCCATCGCCGGTGATCCGCTGAGCCACCGGGTAGGAAGCGGAAAACAGCATCAGCAGCCCCAGCACCAGCCAGATCAAGGTGAGCCAGCGCAGCCAGCGAGCCTCAGCATTCCAGGGATCCCTGAAGGGCTTGGCAGCAGGCTCGGAAATGGTTGCCACGGTGTTCAAAGCTGGAGTACTGGTCAAAACTGGCACAAGCGGGGGACAGCAAAACGGTGATGGGTTGAGCGGGCTTCCCCAAGCTCTGAGCTTGACGGGAAAGGGAACAAGCCGCTGCAAAGGCTCTTTCCACCGCTACATCTAGGGTTGGCACCAGCTCAACGTCAGTATAGTGGATCCCCTGGAGGGCCTCCGCCAGGGCTGGGGCAGACTCCCCCATCAGCACCACGCGGGCCACCTTGGCCCGAATCAACTGCAGCCAGGCACTGGGATCCCCCTGCTTGGCCCTTCCCCCGGCAATCAGAATAATGGGTGGGGAGAGGGCGTTGAGCGCCACCCAGCCGGCCTCGTAGTTGGTGGCCTTGCTGTCGTTGACAAAGCGGATAGGGGTGGATCCCACCTGGATTTGCGCCACCCGCTCCAGTCGATGGGGCATGCCGGCAAAAGATCGGATGGCTTTTTGAATGGCAGCGTTGGGGAGCCCAGCTAGACGTGCTGCTGCTGCCGCCAAGAGCAGGTTTTGCAGGTTGTGTTGGCCAGGGCAGCGTTCTGCAAAGTCCTCCAGCTCCGCCACCATCTCCCCCTGGATGTAGAGGCGGTTTTCCCGCAGGTCAAGGGTTGCGGTGGGATCCCGGTCACAACAGCCTTGGGTAGCAACAAGGGAAGTCCAATAGGTATTTTCCCAGTCCTGCCGGCGGCAGCACAGGTAGGGATCCTCGCCGTTGAGCACCCGCCACTGGGCCCGATCCAAAAGGCGAGCCTTAAAGCTGGCATAGCGCTCCAGCGTCCCATGCCGTTCTAGGTGATCGGGGGTGAAGGTGGTCCACACCCCAATACGCGGCGGGCCTCCAGGAGTACTGCTCATGAGGCGGCTGCTGGCTTCCAACTGATAGCTGCTCAGCTCCGCCACGATCCAATCCGGCTTGAGCTTTCCCTGGAGCGTTGCCAAAGCCACTTGCGACAGGGGCAGGCCAATGTTGCCGCAGGGGATCCCTTGCAACCCCGCCGCCTTGAACATTTCCGCCACCAGAGCCGTGGTGGTGCTTTTGCCGTTGGTGCCGGTGATCCCCACCCAGGGTAGGTGGTCAAGATAGATCCAGGCCAGCTCCGCCTCTCCCACCACCGGGATCCCCTGTTGACGCACCGCCTGCAGCAGCGGGTGATCCCAGGCAATGCCCGGACTGACCACCACCTGCTCCACTCCTTCGGCCAGTTGAAAAGGCTGCCCCAGCCGAACCGGGATCCCTTCCTGATTGAGCTCGGCCTGCCGCTGTCTGAGAAGAGGGGAATCTTGCTCATCCCAAACCAGCACTTCATAGCCCTGGGCCCGCAACAGTCGCGCTGCCGCCAGCCCCGCAATGCCTAACCCCAAAACTTGATGTCGCACGTTGGTTTCTACTTCTTTTCTGGGATCCCTGCTTGGATCTTACCGGTCACGTCCTTGACCCGCATGTTTTTGTTCGACATTCCCCTTGCTTACGGGGGTGGCCAGTTGGTGGCGTGGGTGGAGTTTTCTTGGCCGCCTGGATGGCTAACTTGGGAATAGGTTGGAAACCAGTCCGCTGGCCTTGTCCCAATGAGCACTGTTAGCTAGGCAGACACCCAGATCTACCCGAATCAACATCCCGATGTGATACCGCAAGAGATTAAGCCAAGATAGGAAAACCATTCAGACGGGAGCCTGATGCCTGCCCCTTCCCGTTGGCCTGGTTGGGCTAAACTCAACAACTCTCAGTTGTTGCGCATTTTACTGACCTTGGCTTGTGCTTGGGCGATATCCCAAGTGCTGGCTTATTTTGAGCTGGTCATCACTATTTTTGTGTTGGCGGCTATTCTGGCCTATTTGCTCAGCTATCCAGTGGGTTGGTTGAGCCGCTTTTTCTCTCACAATTTCTCAGTTTATTTGGTAACTTTTATTACGGTTATTCTCCTGTCCAGTATGACCGCAGTGCTGGGCCTGACATTAATTTCGCAGTTACCTCAGCTTCAAGAGAGTATTGCGGCATTTCTGAATACAGCCTGTTAAGGGCTCAAGGGGTACAATAGCAGCACTTAGCAAACCAACTTCGGAAGGAGGATGGATTGATCAGTAGTAAAGAAGTCTTCA